>JAZBNU010000560.1:0-1426 GCA_036350815.1 Desulfopila sp. | reverse complement strand
TTCTGTGATCTTTACTGAATTCAAGGGTATATCCTCCAAAAAGTTAAAGAATTTTCAAGCAGCATCCCCCAGAGGGACGGGCGAATAATGATCCTGTTGTCAAAAATTTTACAATCAGTCATGGCCGCTCTGATACGCAGACAAATACCAATGCATATGGTAATATCTAACAGCGGAGCGGGCAATTTATTTCTGCAATAACCGCTTAAACCTTTAATAAGAAAGAATATTATTTGCATACACAGTCAGTGTCAAGTATTCTTAAGGGAATAGGTGCAAATTTTGTCCATGGTACCGTTATGATTAAAAAATATCCCCTCGTCGATATCGGCAGGGGCACCCTCTGTGGAGGATGTATAGAAGTTGCCCCTTATATCTTTCGTCTCAATAAAGATCTGGGATATATTGAGGTGATTGAACTGGACCTGTATCCTGAAGAGGATGTGGAAGAGGCCATTAAAATCTGCCCGGAGGACTGTATTGCGTGGGAGACCTGACCCGGATTACAATCTATACCGATGGTTCCTGCAGTCCCAATCCCGGTCCGGGAGGCTGGGCAGCCCTGCTGCTTTTTGCCGACGGTGAAAAGGTCATTGAGCTTCAGGGTGCCGAAGAGGATACTACCAATAACAGGATGGAGTTGCAGGCTGCATTGAGTGCCATGGCGTCGCTGCAGGAGGGATGCAGTCTTGAAGTGATTACCGATTCCAGATATCTGCAGCGAGGTGTTTCCGATTGGCTGGAGCGCTGGAAAAAGAACCAGTGGCGGACTGCAGAAGGTTTTGCAGTGAAGAATAGAGATTTATGGGAGAAGTTCGCCGCAGAGCTGGAGCGTCATGAGGTACGCTGGAAATGGGTGAAAGGACATGGAGTGGACCAGTGGAATATCAGAGCTGACGAGATGGCGGCAGCTGCACGAAAAAGTCTGCCGGTTCTGCAGGCGTCGGCCGATGCCGAAGCTGTACATCTTTATCCTGGAGTCACCTGGAAAAACAGTAACGGCTGCGGAGCATGGGCGGTTGTGCTCAGGTATCATCGTCATTGCAGAATTCTTGGCGGGTATGCAGCGGATACGACAGCAAATCAGCTCTATCTTGTTGCGGTGATAGAGGGGATCATGGCATTGAAAAGAGTGCTGCCGGTGGTGGTCCATACACGTTCGGGGTACCTTCGGGATGGATTGCAGACATGGCTGGAGCCGTGGCGTAAGCGAGGCTGGCAGACCAGGGAAGGGAAGGAAGTGAGTAATAAGGAGCAGTGGATGGAGTTAGCCCGGCTGCGGCAGAAGTTTGCAATGACGGTTGTTGATGTCCCGGAGCAGAACCCTTCCTGTCACAGCCAGGAAGCCAAGGAGCTTGCCCGCGAATATGAAGAATTGCAAAGCAGGGGGTAAGCTGTTAGAAGAAAAAACAGAATGTTGGTTGTG
>JAZBNU010000559.1:0-1996 GCA_036350815.1 Desulfopila sp. | reverse complement strand
GGTGTACAGGAGCGATGAAGCCTCCGGCACCCTGGGCCTGAACTACGCCGAACTGGTGCCGGTACTGATCAACGCTGTCAAGGATCTGCAAGACGAACTCGCGGACCAGACATCCATGATCGAAGCGCTGCAACAAAGGCTGGATTTGCTTGAACAACGCGAATAGGGCCGCGAAAACGCGGCCCTATTCTGTTTCAGCCGGCTTGGTTCAAAAGCAGCTCACAAAAGCAATCAGTCAACCATCCTGTGTAGCGTGATCACCGATGTGCTGCCGTCGCTCAGGTCCATCACCGTTCCACGGAGCATGTTCCCGCTGAGTTTGCCCTCAATAACGCCCACGCCCAGACAATCGGGTGCAACCGTTAAGCAACCGCCCATCACGCCTTTCAACTGGTTGCCACTTATGTGGGCGCTTATCTGACCCTGCTGCACCACCGGATCGCCATCGTTGATGATGACGTGAAATTCCGCCCCGCCGTATATGAAATTCCCGTCCTGGCTAAGAAGAGCGGCCACAGAGATGATTTCAGCCACGGTTCCATCGGGGTAAATGGCCTGCCCATCACCCATCCAGTATCCGGATGCAATCGGCCCGCCTTTTCCAGCCACAGCGCCACCCGCCACCAGGAGCAAACCGGCGGCCAAAAAAACCTTGATCAGTTTCATAATCGAACCTCCATCGAGTTGTTGTTGATGTTTTTCTCCCCGCGAGGCATGCGCCGCTACAGGATCGGGAGGTTACTTGCTTCTTGCGAGCAGATTGTTATGGATAATCTGGCGATAAAATAGCGGCTGATGCCGCAAAATTCAGTATAAATGCGATGCCATTAATTTCTGCTTAACTGATTTCTTCTCTGTCCCGAAATGGGTCGGTTGCTGCTAAAGCAACGTGAATTCAGCCTGGTTCCGCTAGTTATCGCATAGCAGAAGTCAGGCTGATCAGGCCGTCAATCTCAGTAGACGGCCAAAAGCTGAGATTGCTTCCTAATAAAATGGCCCGCAACAGTGCGGGCCAAAAACACCAGATCATGTTTCGTTGGATGTATCCAAATTCCCTGTCAATCGGCTTCCTCAGGCTAATATGGCCACAACCCGGCTGCTTCCGGCTCATAGCCCTTTGTGACGATGTTCACATCCAGGCCGTTCCAGATCCCGATCTGATTGAATTTGCACGCACCTCCAAGTCCGGAAAGGACGATTGACCCCGTTCTCAACCAACTCTGAAAGCTTCCACCGATCTCGTACTTCAAATCGCTAATGGTGCACTGAGACTCGCATTCCGCGAGATTGAGCGTATATATGTCCGCGCAACTGTAGACAAAATTATCTTCACCTATTTCCACAGCAAGGTATTCACCGGGGTCAGGCCAGCCACTCAAACCGCTCGCGACTGAGCGTACGTGGCGGTAGCTGGGGTCGCCAGGCACTTGGTTCTCAATACCGAATATCTCTGTCGCCGGACCGGCGGCGCTGCCGTCACTGGCGATGTCGATCGCCATGACGTAGTGGGAATGCAAATCTGACTGGTAGTGTCTCGCCACAAAGTAAATGCGGTCCCCCAACGGCCCCCAAACGGGATTCTGCACATACCATCCCGTAGAGGGTTCCGGATAAAGGGTATAGTGATCGTACTCAACCAGGACCGTTCCTTCGTCGAGCATCGCGCAAGGCCAACCCGGGCAATCACTAAGATCAAGGGTGTGAATACTGTGTTTCCATAAATCTAAATCCTCACCAATTGCCTTGCTAAACTTCCAAAGGATTGATTCAGTGTCCGCTGACAAGTCAAGGCCTCTGACCGAGGGATGCTGATTTTCCGGAACATCGATCTCCAAAACCTTTACCGGATTTGGCAAACCTCCAGCGGGTTGGACCTCGCCGTCGCTGATCCGGAAATCGTACTTCCAGACAGAAGGTCCCTGGCTCGAATCCGACCATTCTCGGGTAAAAACGATGCGGCCGAAAAATGAGTCTCCCGTCCCGACCGAACTGTATG
>JAZBNU010000558.1:0-1639 GCA_036350815.1 Desulfopila sp. | reverse complement strand
CACGCCTGCATCCACCGCATCGCCCACGGCCGCGGCAGCGAGCGCAACCGCCTGATCTGGCTGTACGACATCCACCTGCTGTGGAACGCAATG
This sequence comes from Desulfopila sp., assembly GCA_036350815.1. GTDB lineage: Bacteria > Desulfobacterota > Desulfobulbia > Desulfobulbales > Desulfocapsaceae > Desulfopila_A. The sequence goes on along the minus strand of JAZBNU010000558.1, from coordinate 1,546 downwards.
GACGAGGAACAACGGGCCGCCTTTATCAAAAAAGCCCTGGCCAAAAAAATCGGCGCCGTGTGCGCCGATGCGTTGAGGGTGTGTGATGAACTGTTCGGAACCGTTGGAGAGGCGTCAGCGGCGACCGATTCATCAGCAGAGCCGCAGTCGCCGCTCACGCGCCTCCTGCAAAACAAGGCAAACGAACCCACCGCCCCGCTGGTGAACGCCGGCAAACTCCGATGGGCCTGGGCAGATCTCATGGCCACGCCCGGCCTTCGAGCCAGGCTGCAGTTCGCCGGGGAACTCATACGGAACCAGGTGTAGAGGTGACGTAAGCGGCACAGCCACCCTTTACGTCATCCCGGAAGCGGCGTAGCCGCCCTTGTCGTCATCCCGGAAGCGGCGTAGCTGCCCTTGTCGTCATCCCGGAATTCGCGAAGCGAATATCCGGGATCTTCCCCCACGCCAAATAAGACCCCGGATATTTGCCTGCGGCAAATTCCGGGGTGACGGTTGTTGGAGCGCTCCGCGCTTTTCGGAGTGACGGTTGTTGGGGCGCTCCGCGCTTTCCGGGGTGATGGTTGTTGGGTTACGTCATCCCGAAAGCGGCGTAGCTGCCCTTGTCGTCATCCCGGAATTCGCGACGCGAATATCCGGGATCTTCCCACCCTCAATCAACTCCTGCAAAACGCGCACGAGGAACCCACCGCCCCCCTCGTCAATGCCGGCAAACTCCGCTTGGCGCTGGCGGACCTGATGGCTATCACGGGAACAAGGCAAAGGATCGCTTTCGCCAAAGAACTCGTCTTCAAGAAATAACGTATCCACGATTGGAATCGTGATGTTAATGTCCGGATAAAAGGACGTTACGTTGCCGAATCCCTGTCCCGGTAATATTTTTTGCGCAGGTAGCTGTAGTCACCAGTATCCAATCGCTTGCTGAGGTAATTTTCGTCAAAGCGGCTTTGCGCGTGCAAGCACCTGAGCCCGGCGAAATAGACCGTTACCAATCGGCCCTTTGCCCGAGTGAAGAAATCCGCGTGGTCGATGCGCTTCAGTTCCTCGTCCCACATCACCTGGCGAATCCGCTCTGTACGGGCAATGAAAAACTGGGCCACTTTGTCGTAAACAGGCAGCCCCCCAACGGTGCTCCCGACAGGTAGCACCGACGTCCTCATCGTGGGAAACAGCACCGATTGGCCATGATCTACGATCCGGTAAAACGGCAAGTCGATTCTAGCGCCACCCAGGATATCGATGTCTGACTCGGCGTGTATAATCTCCATCGCCTGGATCAGGCCGGTCTTCCGATAAAAGACATAGTCATCGTCAAGCATCAGAAGGTAGGGCGTCTTGACCTCCCGAACCCCCGCATTTCGCCCTGCGGAAACGCCGCTATCGTAAGGCATCACAATTGTTTTCACGCCGTCGATTCGCGTAGGTTCGAGGCTATCGTCCACCACGATGACAGGCAAATCCGGGTAGAACCGCCGAATACTGCGCACCAGGCGGCGCACGATTTTTGGCCGTTCAAAGGTCTTGATCACCGCGGTCAGGTTTTCGT
>JAZBNU010000557.1:0-2037 GCA_036350815.1 Desulfopila sp. | reverse complement strand
TGCCGTCACCGGTAATCCCATCCCCAGCACCAGTGACGCCAGAGCAACCAGCCCGATAGCAATCACCAGACTATGGCCGGCCCACTGGTTTATCATCAGAGAAAAAGTGTTACCGATGCCTGCTGTGGTGATTACGTTGACAATCAAGCCGATGGTGCAGAGAAGAATTGCCGTCATTACCATATTTCTCGCCCCGAGCGCAAGTGCCTCAATCACCGCCTTTGGTCCCATTTTATTAGGCGTCAGCCAGGATGACACCACAACGGCTATCATACTGTATCCTGCTGCGTATGTGGGCGTGAAACCATAAATGAGCAACCCAATCAATACAGCTATGGGAAGCAGAAAAACGATCCCTCCTTTTTTAACAACCTCAAGGACCGAGATCGTCTCGTCGTCCATCGCCGTGACATAACTGCGCTTTGCCTCAATACGGATAAAAAAAGCAACTGTGGCAAAATAGAGGAAAGCAGGCAGGATACTGACCAGAACAATGGTTGTATAGGGTATCTGGGTATAGGTGGCCATGACAAAGGCTCCCGCTCCCATAATCGGCGGCATCAGCTGACCACCGGTTGAAGCGGCCGCTTCAGCTCCTGCGGCAAAAGATGAGGGAAAACCAGCTCGCTTCATCAAAGGGATGGTAATCACTCCAGTTGAAGCGGTATTGGCGACAGCCGAGCCGGAGATCGTTCCCATCAATCCCGAAGCCATTACCGCAACCAGTCCCGGCCCGCCCACAAGGCGTCCTGCGACAGCACGGGCCAGATCGATGACAAATTCCCCTGCTCCGGAACGCAGCAGAAACGCGCCAAAAAGGAGAAACATGAAAACATAGGATGAAGAGATTTGGGCGATACTGCCAAACAGAGCATCATCCCCATAAATACTGCGGAACAACAGGGTCTCCGGCTTAAGTCCGGAAAACTTAAATACCCCGGAAAGCTCACTTCCCCACCAGCCGACATAGGAAAGACCGATAAGAACCAGAAACGGAATAAACCACCCTGCTACCCGGCGGGTAAACTCCAGCGCGCAAAGGAGAACGATACAGCCGGCGACCCATTCCGACTCAACCAGATAAATCCCTCTGGCATAGATAGCGTCTTCCCGCGCAATCAGGAAAACGGCACCGCCGGCAGCCAGCAGCCCCAGAACAAAATCAGAAACTCGCCAGAAAACCGCACCTTTTGCCCGCAAAGGGTAAACAAATGCCGCCATAAGAGCAAAACCAGCAAAATGCAGTGCGTTCTGCCACAGGCTCGGTAAAACGGCAAACACATTAAACCAGATGTGCAGCAGGGACACAACCACGCCAAGAACCAGCAGGGACCTTCTTTGCAGGGGATGCTCTTTCTTCGCAGTTTCAACCATGACAGAAAGCTCCGGAGGTAAAACGGCGGCTGCCTTTGTCATCAGGCAGCCGTAGATGAAGGCAGGCTATGCCCGCGATGTAGTAGCTGGAAAGTCAACAGATACTATTTTGCGACCAGTCGATCGGGAACGTTTATTCCGACCTCACGGAAATATTTCAAAGAACCCGGATGGAGCGGCATCGGTAAACCGTCAATAGCTTTTTCGACGGCCATGACCTTGGTGGCGCTATGTATTGCATTAAGAAAAGACAGGTTCTCGTAAATGGTCTTGGTAATGAGATATACCGCATTCTCATCGACGTCAGCTCGAACCGCTAGAAAATTGGGTTGGGCTATTGTGTTGATATCTTTAGCTTGCCCGGGATAGGTGCCTGCAGGAACTACATATCGGGTCCACAGCTCCATGCCGCTGTCGGCCTTTTGCATCTGTTCATCAGTAAAATCAAGAACGACAATATCGTCTCCCATTGCAGCGAGTGCCCGGGTAACGGCGCTGACAGGAGCGCCCGCTGGAGTACTCATACCTGAGACCTGTCCGTTTTGCAGAGCATCCGCGGAAGGCCCGTATCCGGCATAGGCGAGGCTGTAATCTTTTTCTATGTCGACCCCAAGTCCTCCCAGGAGCACCTTGTTCGAACCGATCGTTCCGGAGTTTCTCGGT
>JAZBNU010000556.1:0-5212 GCA_036350815.1 Desulfopila sp. | reverse complement strand
TATATGTTTGGGCTGACAAAAAACTCGATCTCAATTGTGGCTTCCGTAAGAAAAAACCTTTGGAGAATTATCTCGATTTATCAGGGAGAGAAATGAAAAAGATCGTAATATCTACAGGCGGAGGAGATGCGCCCGGGCTCAATGCCGTTATTTATGCCGTTGTTCATGCCGGTTATCGGAAAGGCTGGGAGGTGTACGGCAGCAAAAGCGGATATGCAGGCTTTCTCGATATGGATGACATGGTCCAGTTGAGACCGCGGGACGTTGATGGCATATACTCCACTGGAGGAACAATTCTTGGATCGACCAATAAAGGAAATCCGTTCGCCAGACCGGTAGTTAATCTTGCCGGTGAAATTCAGATAATTGACACATCTGATAAAATACTTAATAATTTCAAAAGGATGGGTTTTGACTGCCACATAGCTATAGGTGGAGATGGAAGTCTGCAGCTGGCCAAGCAGTTTTCTGAAAAAGGAATGCCCGTAATCGGGGTGCCGAAAACAATTGACAACGACCTCGAAGCTACCGACAGGACTTTCGGTTTCGATACGGCAGTTTCAACGGCAACGAATGCATTGGATAAGCTGCACTCTACCGCAAAATCTCACGACAGGGTCTTCGTTGTCGAGGTTATGGGGCGTGATTCAGGATGGATTGCACTGTATTCCGGTATTTCCGGCGGTGCCGATATTATCCTTCTGCCGGAAATACCGTTTGATTTGGAGAAGGTGTGTGCGAAAATCTCCGATAATGAATTGCGAGACAAGCATTATTCCATTGTGGTTGTCGCAGAGGGAGCCATGGAAAAAGGAGGAAAGGTCTTTTTCAAAAGCTCAGGAGAGCTTGGCAGAGAAGAAGCTATTCTCGGAGGAGTTGGCGAATGGGTTGCCCAGGAAATACGAAAACGTACCGAAAAGGATACTCGATCTCTGGTGCTGGGTCACCTGCAGCGGGGCGGTTCGCCTACCACTTTCGACCGCCTTTTGGCCCTACGCTTTGGTACTGCCGCTGTACGCATGGTTGAGGAGGGGACTTTTGGTCATATGGTCGCTCTGGTTTCATCCAGGATGGAAGCTGTTCCTATTGCCGAGGCCGTCAAGTCGAGAAAGAAGGTTGATCTGAACAGCGACAAAGTCCTGACGGCCAGAGATATCGGCATTTGTCTGGGGGACTGAGAACCGTAATGGCAGAAAATGTTTTTGGACAAATTTTCGCAACACTTTTCGCCCACTATGGTCCTCAGTGCTGGTGGCCTGCTGAAACACCTTTTGAAATGGCTGTCGGAGCTGTTCTCACGCAGAATACCAACTGGAAAAACGCTTCTAAGGCGATCTTCAGTTTAAAGCAGGCAAATCTCCTCTCTCCTCTCTCCATTGACAGTATCAGTCATGAAGAACTGGCCTTCCACATTCAGCCGGCTGGATATTATAATCTCAAGGCTAAGCGGTTGAAAAATCTAGTGCGGATGTTGGTCGAGGAGTATGGCGGTGATTTAAAACTCCTTGCAGAGTCAGATTGGAGGGAGAGTCGGGAAAAGCTTCTCTCGGTCAAGGGAGTCGGTGAAGAGACTGCAGATTCTATTTTGTTGTATGCCTGCTCCCAACCTGTTTTTGTTGTGGACACGTATACTCATCGAGTCTTCTCCCGCCATAATCTGCTCGAAGAAGAGTGCAGCTATAGTGATATTCAGGAAAGATTTATGGATAATCTTCCCGCCGATGCAGCACTCTTTAACGAATACCACGCCCTTATTGTCAGGGTGGCTAAAGATTTTTGTAAAAAAACTAGTCCACTTTGTTCCGATTGCCCTTTATCTGGTTTGTAGCCTGTTGATTATTATATTTATACCGAATTTCTTGTTGACATTGTTTGAAATTTCACGAGAAATTCGGGCTGACTGTTTCCTCCCTCCATTTTTTCTCCAAGACCTTTATTTCAGGGTAAGCGCCGGTGGTGTTCTTACAGGGACAGTGTTAAAAACGAAGTATGGAACTGCGAATAGCCGCACCTGTCGCTTTTTTTGAGGGAGGGGCGGATGGCGCTGTGGAGAGGAGGGATGCGCCATCCGCGGGGAGGAGAGGAGATTATGCCTTGATGTTGAGGACACTCTCGAGCATTTTGTCTGCTGTCTGGAGTGTTTTGAGATTAGCTGTATAAAAGTGTGTGTTGAGCATCATTTCCGGAAACTCTCTGCCTAGATCAACATTTGACTGTTCAATCAATTCCAGGCCGTTTCCCGTTTCTTCATAGATTTTCGGGCCTTCGATATCCGGTTTGTCGACCACTGTTTTTACTCCGGCCGCTTCCGTAGTCGCGAGGGTAACTCTGGTTCGCTTATAGCCCTCTGTACCGCTGTTGGCGATATTGTTGGCGTTGGCTTGAATCTTAGTGCCGTATGCCTGGAGAGCGCTGAGTGCTGATTGCATGGAAGAAATCATATCTTGCCTCAATAATTGTCGTGAGCTTAGCCAAATATTTGCAATATAAGTGCCAGGTTGTGTGTAAATGTGTCCAGTAAATGTTAAAAACAGATTATTTCAGGATGATAGCGGTATAATATGCTAAGAGTGTTATGGTCACGACGTCTATCGGATCGGCATCTTCTTGCATTTCTGTAATTTGAATTACCGGCATGTTGTCTGGAAAGCTTTCGACGGCACCCCGGTGAACGAGGTAAAACGTTCCTGTCAGTTTGTCTGGAGCGCGTTGCTGACCTCCTCAATGATGGCATCGATTTCATCATTGTCATAGTCCAGCTTTTGCAGAGATTTTTTATATTTATCCAGGGACGCTCGTACTTTCAAAGGTTGCTGGGTTGCAGTATATAAACGGCAGAGCATCAATACGGCCTCTTCGGAATGGGCATTGCTGCGCAAAAGTTTGGATAGAATAGGAATGGCCTCGTTGTGCCTCTCGGCATCGGCCAGCACTCCGGCCCAGGCGATAGACATTTTTTCGAACATAGCCAATAAGCTGTCTTCAAAGTCATAGACTAAGTCGTTTCTGAAAGTGTCTGTCGGTAAATGTCCCTTCCAGAGAGTCAATGCCTTGTGAAAAAGGGTCCCTGCTTCCCATAATTCGCCATTGTTTGCATATTTAAACCCAGCCGTGCAGCATTCTTGAAACTGTTCGACATCTGCCGTTGTGTTCTCAAGACATAATATGCCTTTGGTGAGGGAGATATATTCTTTTGTGTCAATTCCAAGAGCATCTGCAATAGCCGATCGAAGACGGCCAAGAAGTGTATCTAGTTTCCTTCTGGATTTGTGGGGGCTGCTTTCGGGCCATAAAATAAGCTGTGCCTTATCCTGGCTGATTTTTTTATTTTTAGAAAAGAGAATAAGACTGAGAATTTCTCTCTGCATAGGGGTGAACTGGTCGACAGTCATCAGTGGCCCCTTTGGCAAACCGATGCTAAAGGAGTCGAGCACAGTAAAATGAAGCAGAGGGATAAAGGTGCCGTCAGTATGAATGGTAATCTGCAGACGTTTACGGGCGAGCTTCCTGCAGAATGTGCGCTGCAGGTCGTGCTTTACGGCCAACACCAGAATTTCCAGCATTGCGGAGGGCTCCCAGCTCCAAAAATGATCATAGTTGTACCGCGCCATTAGATTGAGTGCTTCGGACAGATCATCGAGCGCTGCCTCTTCACCATAGGTGTTCATCTTGAAAACGCTGCGCTGCATCAGGCAGCATGCTGCAAGGTATGGGGAGGGGATGGATTCAGCAATTTTCAGGCCTTTTGAAAAAGCATCTTTAGCAAGTTTTTTGTTTTTGAGCCTTGCATGCACTGTACCGGCCATTATGGCGTGGAACGAACTGTAAAAAGGGCCACCTGCAATTTCACGCAGTTGTGACGACTCTTTGATTTTTACTGCCGCGCTTTTATGGTTACCGTGAAGAGCGTGGATATATGCCTGCCACTGCAGGAGTTGACTGAGCATATGCTCTGATCTGGCGGTTTCGGAAACGGTAACACCTCTGTTGATCAGTTCTAGAGCTTTTGCTGATTCTCCTAAAGAAATAAGACAACTGCAGCCCCAGATAAAAAAATAGGGAGCAGCTACGGTTTGCTTGACAACTTTTTCATCAATACTGTTTTGAATAAGCTGCTGTTGATGGAAAAAATTTGTTATGTCGCCGTACATACTAAGTGAGCATATATGTAATATCCGTAATGTGAGTTTGTTGGACATTCCCACAAGAGGGTCATTCAATAGAGAGTGAGATATCTGCACTTCACGGGTAAAATCCTGCCGGCTGCCGCTGAATAACTCAATGTAGGCCTTAATGAAAATCGTTGATGCCATGAAATTTCTGATGTCGTTTTCGATGGCAATGCTGCGCGCTGTTTTTATATAGTGCCTGGCCTTTTCCATATCAGCACAAAAAAAGCAATATCCGGCGGCCAGATTGCGCGTGACAAGAACGATAATGTGTCTGCTCAGAGTGTCAAAATTGTTTTCCAGCAGTTCCACGGTTCTAGGCAGTAACGAGGCCCCTGTATGGTAGCGGCCTGATACAACAAAATGGTAATAAAGGATGGTAGCGATCGCAAGCAGTTCACCGGTTTCCTCTCCAGATGCAACGAAGAGTTTCCTGGCAGCTTCAAGATGAGGCAGGGTTTTTTGTGGTTGGTAGTCGCTTTCCAGAATTCCTGAAAAAAGTGTCAGCCAACTGTAGCGCAGGAGGGTTTTCTCAGGTATTGAATGGAGCAGCGTCAGAATGGTAAATGTCCTGTTTTGAGCTATGATGTCAACCCCGTAGCGATGCAGCAGGTGATCCATTTTCTCATACTCACCTCCCTGCAGGTAACAGGAAAGAGCTTTGTCGATCAGGTTATTTTCAAGGTAATAGCCAGCCGATTCTGAGTAGATTTGTCGTATTGCCTCAGGATCCAGTTTTTTAGCTGCGCGTGCCTGCAAGAACTCTTGAAAGAAATGATGAAAGCGGAAAAGGGTATAATTGGGGTCAAGATTGTAAATGAAGAGGTTTTCCCGAGTCAGATCTCGCAGTATGGTATCAATTTCAGTAATACCTGTAATCCGTTTGGCAAGGTTTGCATGAATTTCATCGACAAAAGAAAGCTTGAGAAAAGGCAGGTGGTATTTTTCCGGGATACATTTGAAAATCTCATCCTGAAAGTATTCCAGCATATCTTTCTGACTGGGAGAACCCAGGATTTGAAAGTTTGTGGAATTGGCTTTTT
>JAZBNU010000555.1:0-3069 GCA_036350815.1 Desulfopila sp. | reverse complement strand
TTTCCTCTTCTCGCCTGACAATATTGGTTGCCGACAAGACATTGGCAATTTTTTTCCTGAAAAATTCGAAGCGGGATAACTGCGGGGTAAGCTGAGTATAAACTATATCTAATTGGCGGGGTATTACGGCGGGATAGGCGGGGTGATCAACGTCAATTATAATTCCCGCCGAACGACAATTAAAATTCCCGAAATTTAAAGAATCAAAAAAAATGGTAAAAACCTCCAAATCTTACTGAAGGAGTGATTTGGATGGTAACAAACCAACAAGTGAGGAGGTTGTTCAAGTTGATTCAATCTGAGAAGGATTTCGGGATCGCAGCAATGAAAGCAGGTATGGATGAAAAGACGGCTCGAAAGTACCGTGAAATTGGTAAATTACCAAGCGAGCTTAAACAGGAACACGACTGGCGGACACGTAAAAACCCGTTTGAAGACGTATGGGATAGTATCAAAGCAATGTTATCAATAAATCCGGGGTTGGAAGCCAAAACCATTTTTGAGGATCTTCAGCGCAAACAGCCAGGCCGATTTGCCGATGGTCAATTAAGGACCCTGCAGCGACGGATCAAACATTGGCGGGCAACAGAAGGTCCCGGCAAAGAAATATTCTTTGCACAAATACATAAACCAGGCGAACTATGCCAGTCTGACTTCACGCATATGGATAAGGTGGGTGTCACCATAGGCGGCGTTCCCTTTGATCACATGATCTATCATTTTGTTTTAACCTATTCTAACTGGGAAACCGGGAGCATATGTTTTTCTGAAAGTTTTGAAAGCCTGAGCCATGGCCTGCAAAATGCCTTATGGAACCTGGGCGGTGTTCCCCATCGTCACCGTACAGATCGTTTGGCGACCGCTGTTAACAAGGAGACCCACCCGGAAGAGTTCACCCGCAGGTATCAGGATCTTATGGACCATTACGGCCTGACACCTTGCAAAACGAACCCATACAGTCCCAATGAAAATGGTGACGTGGAGCAGCGCAATTACCGATTCAAAAAGGCTGTTGATCAGGCCCTTTTGCTAAGAAACAACCGGAATTTTAGAGACCGGGAGGAATACGAGCGTTTTCTGTCCAAACTGTTTGGACAACTGAATGCCGGCCGAAAAGACCGCCTTGCAAAAGAACTTGAAGTTTTGCGTCGGCTGCCCAAAACCCGAATCGACTCATGTAAAAAACTGGATCTGAAAGTCGGTCCCGGTTGTACAATACGGGTTAATCACAACGTATACTCAGTGAACAGCAGACTTATAGGAGAAAAAATACAGGTCCGCCTTTACATGGAATACCTGGAAATCTGGTACGGGCAAAAAAAAATCGATACCGTGCCACGGTTACGGGGCGAGGGGAAGTACAAAGTCAATTACCGGCATATCATTGACAGCTTGGTCAGAAAACCGGGGGCGTTTGAAAATTATCGATATCGTGATGCCATGTTCCCCACCAGTCGTTTTCGGATCGCTTATGATTCCTTAAAAGAGCGCTATACCGTTCAAAGCGCTGCGTCAAGATATCTGAAAATTTTATACCTTGCCGCAAAAGACAGTGAAGTGGCTGTGGACAATGCCTTGACGATTTTAATTAATGAAGGCCATGAGATCAGCAAAGATGCGGTCCAGCGTCTTATGACATCTAATACCCCTGTTGCCGGGCCGGATGATATCCATATCCCGGCCATTGATTTAAGCAGTTATGACAAACTTCTCAAAATGGTGGAGGCATGATGAGCGACAGAGACCAGATTGTAAACCATCTTAAAAGTCTGCACATGCCGACCATGCGCCGCAGCTATGAAGAAACGGCAGATCAGGCCCGGGCTGAGTCATGGGGGTATGAGCACTATCTTTTGCAGTTGCTGAATCTTGAATGTGAAGTGCGTTGGCAAAACCGGATAGCCAGAAACCTGAGGGCATCCAAGCTGCCGCCCTCAAAGACCTTTGAGAATTTTGATAAAAAGCGTCTTCCTATAAAGGTCGCTAATCATTTGAATGTACTGATCGACGGCTCTTTTTTAAATCAATCTGAAAACATTTTGGCCTTTGGGAATCCCGGAAGCGGGAAAACCCATCTGTTATGTGCCATTGGTCATGAATTGATTGCACAAGGAAAACAGGTCCTTTTCATTCCCTGCAGCAGTCTTGTCCAGGATCTGCTGATCGCCAAAAGGGAACTTGAGTTGACAAAAAAGCTCAAAAGCCTTTCCAGGTTTGATGCCGTGATTATTGATGATATCGGATATGTCCAGCAAAGCCGGGAAGAGATGGAAGTATTGTTCACCTTCCTGGCAGACCGGTATGAGCAAGGCAGCCTGATGATCACCAGCAATCTTCCCTTTTCTAAGTGGGAACAGATTTTTAAGGACCCCATGACAACTGCTGCGGCTATTGACCGGCTTGTTCACCACAGCATTATCTTCGAATTGAATGTTGAAAGCTATCGTATGGAGCAGGCCAAAAAGGAGGCAGAATAATGTTAGTGCATGAAATGAATACTCCGTATACCCGGGCAGAGATCGTAGAAATTGTCAAAATGATACGGCTGCATTTATACAATAATGGGCTTCATTGTGGTGCCCGTGTTATCAGGGAGGAAATGGAAGATGAGAATGTCCAGCCATTACCTTCTGTAAGCACTATTGGGCGTATCTTGTCACGCCATGGCTTAACACATGGCAGAACCGGGTTTTATAACAATCCCGTTTAAAAATAGACGGATAATAAATAGTCATATTTTTATGCGAAAATCACCTGTATTTTTTGTAAAGCGTAGTACATTTGTCTATAGCCCTTTCATAGCAACGCTTTCAGGTGTTTTTCGTTTGAAAAGGAAACAGTATGCGTGGCGGATATAGAGGAAAACCAAAACCCAAATTGCCATCACATCTAAAGCGGGTTCCTGTAAATGCCCGAATCCAGCAGTGGATGCTTGATGAACTCAAAAGAAGGGGTGAGGTTGGGATAGTTTTGGAATATATACTGATTGAAGCGGGTTTTAAGTATCAACCCAAAAAATGAAGAAAGGCCCAATGCCTCCGGCGGCCCTACGGAGTATTTGTTTCGCGC
>JAZBNU010000554.1:0-13539 GCA_036350815.1 Desulfopila sp. | reverse complement strand
TTTTCTCGTCCCGCCCCCTCTTGATTCAGCCGACACTCATGCGCCAACCTCTCTGTCAAGGACCGGGGCAACCTACAGTATCCCTCAAACCATGTCAATGGATTTTTTTGAGAAAAAACGTTTTAGCCTCTTTCAATAATCTATCGCGCTATATTACTGCAAAAAATGAAAAATCTTGCTTTTCAAAATCAATAATCGTACCATATGCGAGCATGACGACACTCTGAAAAACAGTACTCACTACCTCTAATTCTATCACTTTGCCAAAGAGAATGGAAAACAAAAAAGAACTGCTGATGAATCTCCCCAGGGTAGACGAGACCATGGGGCGTCTGATGGCCGATATTTCAGCAAAAATTCCACCTGCGCTTCTGAAGAAAATAGTACAGAATTGTATAGACAAAGAACGTAAGAAAATACTGAATGCTCCAGCCAATTATGTTGCACCCACAGATGTTGAGTGGCGGAATCTTCTGCTGGATGCTGTCGTAAAAGGTACCCGAAATAATCTCAGACGCGTAATTAACGGCACAGGAGTAGTTATTCACACAAATCTCGGGCGTTCCTTACTTTGTGATGATGCAGTTTCCCAGGTCATGCAGAGCGCCCGCTATTATTCAAACCTTGAGTTTGATCTTGAAAGTGGGAAACGTGGCAGCAGATATGCGCTGGTTGAAGAATTGTTATGTGATCTCAGTGGGGCTGAGGCAGCACTGGTGGTAAATAACAACGCGGCCGCCGTTTTCCTGGTATTGGAAACGCTTGCTCAAGGCAGAGAAGCTGTCGTGTCTCGAGGTGAGCTTGTAGAGATTGGCGGGTCTTTTCGTATTCCTGATGTAATGGAAAAAAGTGGAGCAAAGCTTGTTGAAGTGGGAGCAACGAATAGAACCCACATGTATGATTATCAAAAAGCCATTTCAGAAAATACTGCTCTTCTTCTAAAAGTACATACTTCCAATTTTCGGATGCTTGGTTTCGTGAAAGAAGTGTCAACCGCAGAACTGGCTGGTTTGGCGTCAGAATGTGGTATCAAACTTATGGAAGATCTCGGCAGCGGCTGCCTGCTTGATCTTTCAAAATTCGGTCTTCCTCGTGAGCGAACGGTGCAGGAAGTTGTCAAGGCCGGTGCTGATGTTGTTACGTTCAGTGGAGATAAACTTCTTGGAGGTCCTCAGGCGGGAATAATAGTCGGGAAAAAAGAAGTGATAGCCGAGGTAAAGAAAAATCCACTTAATCGCGCGTTACGGATTGATAAATTTACCCTGGCATCTCTGGAAAGTACGTTACGTTTATATTATGACTTCGAGGTAGCATTACGGGAGATTCCCACCTTGCGAATGTTGAGTGAAAATGAGGCTGACATTAAAAAACGGGCTAGGAATACGCTGAAAAAAATACAAAAAGCTGATATCCAAAATTGCTCTTTTTCCCTCCTGCCGACTACATCGCAGACAGGCGGAGGCGCTGTACCAGAATATGGCCTGGCCAGTTGGGCTTTGCAGCTCAAGCCTTCGATGGTATCGTTGAACCGGTTTGAGAGTGATATGCGTGACAGGACTGTCCCGCTTGTGGGGCGCATTGAGGATGACCATTTTTTATTAGATTTCAGAACTATACAAGAAGATGACGTCGCAGAGATTGTCACTTTGTTAACAGGGTATTTTAATCGTTGATACAATGCAATCACAGAAACAGCTGGCCTCTCTGGAGTGCCTTCAGGAAAAGGATTTCAGATATTTTTATTCTTCTTTCAAAGAGATAGTCAGGCATAATATATCACATTTTGAAAATCTTTTTTTTCTATTCAACATAGAGGACTGTCGTAAATATATTCAGCCTTCCGAAATTCTTACAGAAGTAGAAGTATTCTTTTCTGCCGGACAGAAAAGGAGCGCTTTCCGGAGCAGTATTAATGAAACTGTAATCATATCCCTCTCCGCTGAAAATGGAGATGTCCTGGCGGTCATAACCGGAGTTGACCCATATTTTGCCAATCATGTCTCTGTGGATTGGCTTGCCGGACTCAGTAAAACCCTGGAACATTCCTTCTTACTGGTTAAAAGAGCTGGAATGGACCTTGATACAGGCCTTCTCAACAGCAAGCAGTTTTACCGTTTTCCCCTGCAACTTGATGCAAGGGAAGGGATCTCAGTTCTTTTGGTTGAGCTGTACCCTAGAGCACGCACATCGAGGGAATCGAGAATGCACTGTGCCAAAGCTTCCCGCTCTTTAAGAAGCTGTCTTGCAGAAAGATTTCCTCTTTTTTATCTGGGACATCATCTCTTTGCTGTTGTGGTAACCAATATGGAATCAAAAGATTTTACTGGTTTTGGCAGAAAAATGATGTCCTGGCTGCGACGTGATGGTTTCCGGAAAATTCATATTGGGGTACGACGGATGGATTCTGGCGCGGCAGACTCAGGGGTATCTGCCTCTGAAGAACTGCACCAAGCAGCTGAGCAGGCTCTTCTCGCGCTGGATACCGCGAGAAAGCGAGGCCCCGTATCACTCTGTGATTATGAGCAAATCCACCATCCGGAAAACCATCCGCTGCAGAAACCCTCAAAGTCGCTTCTGGCAAAGATGAGGAGACGCTGGCAGGATGTTGATACTTTTTCTATTCTTCTTCTTCGCCTGTCAACTTCTGACAGTAAGGGAGAACTGGTCAAGAGGCTGCCGGAGGAGAATCTTGTCTGTGAAAATGGTGATATCTTTCTTTTTCTGCCGAATACAAAGCCTATGGATGCACTCCAGTGGGTTCAAGAGAAGGCTGCACCCCTGCATTCCTGCGAAGTCCAGATAGGTGTTGCCTCATATCCATATATTACATTTTCCAAGAGTCAAACGGTCTTTAATTCCAGAAAGGCTTTTCATCATGCCGGTTTCTTCGGATCTGCCGGCAGTGCCATATTCGATGCAGTCAGTCTGAACATAAGTGGGGATATTTATTATGCTGAAGGTGACCTGACATCTGCCATAAAAGAATATAAGGCTGGGCTGATGTGCAATCCTGAAGATACTAATCTTCTCAACAGTATGGGGGTTGCTTATGCGGATATGGACAAACATAAAGAAGCGCACCGTTGCTTTGAGCAAGTTCTTGCGATAGAAGACAGTGACTTTATGGCATTGTATAATGCAGGAATAGCTGCTGAGCGTATCGGAAATATGGTTGATGCCATTCAGTATTTTGAAAAAGCCTCTCAACTCGATACGGAATTCACAGAGGTCAAGGATGATCTGGTATTTCATCTTGGTAGATTATATTGCCTTGTCGGAAAAAATCAAAAGGCTGTGGAAACCCTGCTGCCATGGTATCAAAAAGAAGACAACAGCAAAGCGAAAGAACAGGGGCTCACAGTTCTTGGCAAGGCGTATCACGCTCTTGGTCGTTATGAAGAAGCTATGCGGTGGCTGCAGAAAGCACTGGCGTATAATGAGTTTGATGCGGAATCCATGGGGCTGCTTGGCTATGTTTATCTGGTCAAGAAAGAAGGAGATGAAATCGCATTGACACTATGTGAAAGAAGTGTTGATCTTGAGCCGAAAAACCTGGCATTGAAGCTTTATTTTGCCAGGGCCCAGATTGCTTGCGGATATTATAGTGAGGCACGTAAAACGATCAGCAAATGTCTACGGAATAAAAAATTCCGAGAAGAGGCGGCGCTGTTGAGTTCTCTTAATGATAAGCAAGAAGGTCTCCTGAAAAGAGCAAAAAAACGACTGGAAAAGCTCCTTGAAAATGCAGAGTTGGATAAAAAGATAAAAACCCAGGCAATCCTATTGAAAGAGGAAATAGATGGCATTCAATGAAATTACGGAAAGAAGAAGAGTTCGGCGAGAACCCAAATATACTCTCGACAATACTGTTGTCGGTGATTCTTGGAGGATGTTCAGGATCATGGCCGAATTTGTCGACGGTTTTGACGCAATGTCAACCATTGATATTCCCGCTGTAACTATATATGGTTCGGCACGCACACCAAAAGATGACCCGTATTATAAGATTACAGAAACATTGGCCAGCGAACTGGCAAAGGCCGGGTATGGAGTTATTACAGGCGGAGGACCAGGAATTATGGAAGCCGCCAATAAAGGGGCTTTCGAAGCAGGAGGGCTGTCGATAGGATTGAATATATCTCTACCGCATGAACAGGACCCCAACCCCTACACGAATTTTCCTCTGAATTTCAAGTATTTTTTCGTCAGAAAGGTGATGCTGATGAAATATTCAATGGGATTTATTTGTATGCCCGGGGGATTTGGCTCTCTTGATGAACTTTTTGAATCATTGACATTAATCCAGACAGAGAGAATCCGACCGTTTCCTATAGTTCTTTTTGGTTCGGACTACTGGGCAGGCCTGGTGCAGTGGATTGAAGACAAGCTCCTGACGAACGGTAATATTCATGCGAAAGATACTGCACTTTTTAAGGTACTCGACGAGGTTGATGATGTCCTTGGTTATATAACCAGCAAAGTCGTTATTTAAAATATTGAATTGCAATTATTTTTTTGAATATGTTATCTTATTGGACAGCATTGCTTTAAAAAGAGGTATGCAAAGAAGGATGTTCAGAGTGTTTTTCCCGTCGCTTCGCTGCAATAGCAGGTAGTATATGCTGGATGTGCATGCGGATTGCGGATAGGCGGCGTTCTTTTCCTGAAAAAGAGGGTATAATACATGGCTCAAATTGATGCGTTTTTTAAACTAATGAACGATGAAGGTGCATCTGACCTCCATATGGTCGCAGACCAGCAACCCATCCTTCGTATTCGCGGCGATATGGAAAGGGTGAAGTTCAAAAGATTGAACAATGATGAGTTGCGGGCGATGCTCTATGAAATATGCCCGGAAGAGAAGATTAAAGTCTACGAAGAGAGTGGAGATGTAGATTTTGGTTATGAAATACCTGGACTTGCCAGGTACAGATGCAATTTTTTCAGACAGAAATACGGCGTTGGAGCCGTTTTCCGTGAGATTCCCAGTGAAATAATGACATGTGAGCAACTGGGACTGCCCAAAGTTATCGCAAGGCTTGCGCATCTTCCCAAAGGGCTGGTCCTGGTTACCGGGCCGACCGGTTCTGGTAAGTCGACTACTCTTGCTGCTATCGTAGATGAGGCGAATAAGCACCGCAAAGACCATATCCTCACGATAGAAGATCCAATAGAATTTGTTCATACCAGCCAGAAATGCATTATCAATCATAGGGAAGTCGGCACGCATACAAAAAGCTTTTCTGCTGCGCTTCGAGGGGCTTTGCGAGAAGATCCCGATATCATTCTTGTCGGCGAGCTGCGTGATCTTGAAACAATTTCGCTGGCTATGGAGGCAGCCATGACCGGTCACCTGGTTTTCGGCACCCTGCATACATTGAATGCCATGAAAACTGTGGACAGGATAATTGAGATCTTTCCGGCAAATCAGCAGGGGCAGGTACGTTCGACGCTTGCTGATGCTCTTAAAGCTGTGGTTTCCCAGACGCTTTTTAAGAGAGTTGATATTAAAGGCCGGTGTGCCGCGTTGGAGATACTCATTGCGACTCCAGCTGTCCGTAACTTGATCCGTGAAGGAAAAACCTACCAGATTCTTTCTACCATGCAGACCGGAAAGAAATATGGAATGCAGACTCTCGATGATGCAATTATGGCATTTCTGGAAAAGAAAATGATCAGTGCGGATGAGGCATATTCGAATTGTATTGAAAAAGCTAAATTTGTAAAATTTCTTCGAAAACCCCCCTCCGACTTTACGGACGTTTGATTTATCTTGTGTGAGAGAAAGCTTTTACAGGGAAAGGAGGGTGTCGAGCTGATATCCTCCCTTCGCTGTCGATATCTCGATTGTTCCAATTTCCTTGATACACTGCACATTGATATGCTGCTGGGCGCATCGTTCCAAAACCACAGGTGAGGGAAAGTTGAAGGATCGATTTCGCCCGGAAGATACAATCATAATCTCCGGACTGACGTACTGTAGAAATTCTCTTGAGTTGGAAGTCGCTGAACCGTGATGCACCGCCAGGAGAACATCTGCACTCAGATTAGATCCTTGGCGGATGAGTTTCTTTTCTATCTCCCGGGGAATGTCCCCTGGAAACAGCGCAGTGAAATCACCGTGACGATATTTCAGAACCAGGCTTTTTTCGTTACTGCCGACAGAAAATGAGGAGTTTGTATTGGCAACTACATCGAGAAAATTTTCTGAATTCCTGGAATATATTTTCCCCGAATGGGGTACGTGAACAACTACCTTTCTGTCTGATGCGGTTTTCAGAAGGGTGTGCCAGCCTGGTGAATTGTGTTCCCTGGTGGATACCCAGAGAGATTTTACCTTGAAATGGTGAAGGAGGAATGCGATGCCGTTATAGTGATCGCTGTCCGGGTGAGTCACTATGATATCGTCAACTTTTGCAATTCCACTTCGAAACAGAAATGGTGCAATAACTCTTTCCCCAATATTAAATTCAGGAGAGGAAATTGCTCCACCGTCAATCAGAATTCTTTTCCCTCCAGGAGTCTCCAGAAGAGTGCAGCTGCCGTGCCCTACATCAAGAAATGTAAGAGAAGACTCCTCGCGAAAAAACTTGCTGATTTCTGCAGGAGGAAAAGCAAGGAACAACATTGTCGATACTGGCAGGAGCAGCAGCACGGGCCGGTAACTTCGGTGAACGGAATTCCAGAGAGCCAAAGAGAGAAACCCGAGGTAGTACAGGGAAACATGTAAATATGACGGACTTGGCAGATAGATGGAAGAATGCGGGAGGGCGTGGAAGAATGAAACTGCTTTCAAGGCCATATGTATGCCGAAGCTGCCTGTCTGGAAAAGTATATGGGCAATCGGTTCTGCTATGAAGATGCAAAGAGTTGCACAAAAGCCAATGGTCAGGCTCCATAGACAGATCAGCGGTTCGACAATCAGGTTCGTTATGATACCGACGAGTGAAATTCGGTTGAAATGATAGATAACCAGCGGTGCTGTACCAAGTGTTGCAGCCAGGGAGACACCCAGAGCGGCAACAATCCAGGTCAAGAAACGAAGAAACATCTTCGGAAGCTTGAAGTCGGCTATCTGTCTGTTTACATAAAAAATGACAGGGAGACCCGCTCCGATAGCCAGTACCGCAGTAAAGGTCAGTTGCAAGGATGGGCTTGCCAGGCTTTCTGGAGAGAGAGTAAGAATGAGCAATGCGGCAGCTGCAACCAAGGTTATAAAGGAATGTTTTTTGCCGAAGCAGACAGCCAAAATAATTATCAAACTCATAACGAATGATCGCAGTACAGGTGTTTTCGCGCCGGCTATCAGGGTATAAAAAAGCAGTGGAGGAATGCTCAGGAAAGCAGCAGTTTTTTTTGTATTTATTGTTAGAATAAGTTGTTCTGAACGGCGCAGCAGCCAGAAAATAAGTGCAAAAAGAAACACTCCCAGTAAAGACATATGGATGCCGGAGATTGCCAGGATATGGAGCACCCCGGTACCTTTAAAAAGCTCAATGGTGTGAGGAGAAAGAGAGCTTCTGTCACCTGTAAGCAGGGCTTTGTAGACAGCTGCGCTTTCATCGGAGAGGCTGGTATCTATAAATGAGTTGATTGTATGGCGAATACGTTGCGGGAAGTACTGAACTGAGTTGAAGAATGTTGGAGTGGAACGTACTTTTTCAAGATGTATTGGTGAGCTGATATACCCTGTGATATATATATCCTGTTCTGCCAGAAATGAAGGATAGTCAAATGATCCCGGGGTCAGAAATCTCTGTGGGCGCTTGAGGCGTGCTCGAACAGCTACGGTCACCCCAGGTATTATTTCATCTGGGAGGCGATCTTTGATGATATAACGTATCTTTCCATGGACGGTTTCAAACGTGGTCGCACTGTTTCGACTAGCAAGGCTGTTTACGTCAAATCTGGTGATTTCTCCATCATAACTGAATACCTGTGCCACTCTGCCAAGAATAATCGTTTCCTCATGATCTTCTGTTGTATTGACAATGTGTTCTGGGGAGGTGGGCTGAGCTGTAGCTATATTGCTGCTATAGATTCCTGCATAAAAGAAAAATAACAGGAGCAGCAGAACTCCTGTATTCTGGAATTTCCAGATGCAAACACCAAGAAGCAGTGCGATGGCTGACAGGGGAGCGAGGCTGAAATACGACAATGGGAAAAAGAAGGAAAAGCTGATCCCGGCAATAAATGAGAGTGTTACGGCGACGATAAGATAGGTTCGTAGGATTTGCAGAAAACTCACATGCTTTCTCTGATGAGTTGGATATGGTTCGCAACTACATTCCGGTTCTTCAAGACATAGGCAAGCGCGGCTTTACCGCATTGATAACGGAATACGGTATCGTTTATCAGTGTGTCGACTGCTTCTGCAAGTTCAGCCTCATTAGATACCATAAATGCTCCGCCGGCGGCTATGAGTTCTTCACTTATCTCCTCAAAATCGTCCATATGTTTGCCGAAAATGACAGGTTTCTCTTGACAGGCGGGTTCGAGCGGGTTATGACCGCCTGCTTTGACTAAACTGCCTCCGACAAAACAGATGTCGCTGATCTGATAAAAAGAAACCAGCTCTCCAAGAGAGTCTAATATGAGCAGATCTTCAGTCAAAGCGCAGCTGCCAGAGCGAAGTTGAATCGTAAGGCCGCGAGATTCTGCCAGGGCGGCGACAGCATCTGCTCTCTGGACATTTCGAGGAGCCAGAATCATTTTGAGTGAGTGGGTTTGGCGCAGCTTCGTGAAAACATTCAGCAGAATTTCTTCTTCGCCCGGATGAGTAGATCCGGCCACGAGAAGTGTATCTTCTGTCTTTTTACAAAAAAGAGCTGCTATTTCCCCTGTTTCAGCTGGAGCGGGCTCATATTTCAGGTTTCCCAGCTTAAGTATTTTTTCTGCAGGTATGCCAAGCTCCATGCATTTCTGACGATCGGATTCGGTCTGCATGGAGAGAAACCGAAAAATGTCGAACATCGGTTTGAAAAACATGAGGTAGCGTTTGTACAGCCGCAGTGATTTTTGTGAAATTCGCCCATTGATAAGAAGAGCTGGAATAGAATATTGCTCCAGCTGTTCGAGAAAATTGGGCCAGAAATCGGTTTCCACTAAAACAAAAAGATTCGGCTTGAGGAGTTCTATGTAATAACGGCATACTGGTGAAAGGTCCAGGGGAAAGGCAATTACCAGATCACTGTAAGGGCCGACTACTTTCTTGGCGAGAGCATATCCACTTTGGGTTGATGCTGAGAAAATAATGGTAGTATCATCAAGTTCTTTGCGCAACTCTGCAACAAGGGGAAGTGCTGAGGTGACTTCACCGACCGAGAGAGCATGGATCCAGATGGTTTTTCGCCGGGGATGCAGGCGGGAGAATTTACGGTTGAGAGTCATTCCCAGCCTTTTGGGAATATGGCGGCGATATTTTTCTTTTGCTGCTATATAACAGCATATCAAAGGGAAAAACAGTAGCAGCACTGTAATCTGTAAAATATTATAAAGTATCAGCATTTCGGGCTCCTTTGTGGCGAGCCATCTTACCACATTACGCCCGCATGGGAAAGATGTAGTAGGAAAGGAAATAAAAATGAGTGGCAGAGACT
Organism: Desulfopila sp.; assembly: GCA_036350815.1. Taxonomy (GTDB): domain Bacteria; phylum Desulfobacterota; class Desulfobulbia; order Desulfobulbales; family Desulfocapsaceae; genus Desulfopila_A. The sequence continues at coordinate 3,940 of JAZBNU010000554.1, read as the reverse complement.
TTCTCTCTTGGAGACAGGGTAAGGTGAAAAGCTAGAAATGAATGTTGTTATAATAGAAAAACAAGAAATACATAATGGGAAAATTGTCCTGTCGGATCATCGTGCCGCACATATTGTTAAAATACTCAAGTGCAGAGAGGGTGACAGTATAAAGTTTGGAGTATTGGGTGGTAAGATTGGGACCGCCAGGATAATCAGTTTACACGGGAAATTTCCTTTTCGGGTTGAGCTTGACGGCAGGGCAGAAAGTCTTCCCCCGCCAAAGGAAAAAATTGATTTTCTTCTGGCGCTGCCGAGGCCAATAATGCTGCGGCGAATATTAAGCCAGATTGTAGCGTTAGGAGTACAAAACCTCCATATCGTCAACGCCAACCGGGTTGAAAAGAGTTTTTGGGACACAAGTTTACTGGAACAGCATGGGTATATGGAACATCTCGTCCAGGGGCTGGAGCAGGCTGTAGACACCATAATCCCAGAAGTGATCTTTCACCGGCGTTTCAAACCGTTTGTAGAAGACTATCTTCCAACAATCAAAAAGAGATATTCCGATATGCTTGTCGCTCATCCTGAATCTGACGCCACTCTTGGATCAATTTTGGGTAGTGGAGGCGGCAGGGTACTGGTGGCAGTGGGACCGGAAGGGGGCTGGGTGGATTATGAAGTTGCAAAATTGCAGGAACAGGGATTTTCTGTATTCAACATTGGCTGCAGAATATTAAAAGTGGACACTGCTGTTGTCAATATACATGGCCGTGTTATGTCATTGTTTGAAAATGGACGATAGGACTGGTCTGCTGCAGCCTTTGCAGAGTTCAGATGGAATCGTTTTCCTCTGTTTGAGATAGAGGTAGAGACAGGGAAAGATGATAAACAAAAATATTCTAAAAGCACTGCTGCCGCAAATAGGACTGCTGGTTGCCATGGTTTTGTGGGCAAGCTCATTTATTGCTCTAAAGATTGCTTTTCGTGCATACGACCCCATGGTTGTTATTTTTGGAAGGATGCTGGTAGCCAGTCTGTGCCTTCTTATCGTGGGGTACCGTTTTCGTCGTGCGGTTACCTATCAGAAAGGGGATTATCTGCTTATTCTGTTTATGGCTTTCTGTGAGCCGTGTCTTTACTTCCTCTTCGAAGCCCAGGCCCTGGTTTACACAACTGCATCTCAAGCTGGTATGATAACGGCAATTCTACCAGTTATGGTAATGATAAGCGCCTCGTTGATACTGAAGGAACGTACAGGAGTGCAGGGGTGGCTGGGAGCTCTTCTGGCGGTTGCCGGGGTGGCCTGGCTTACTCTGGAAAGTGCTCCAACGGAAAATGCTCCCAACCCCATGCTGGGGAATTTTCTTGAGTTTATCGCCATGATATGTGCAACGGGGTATATGATCTCCCTGCGATACCTTACTATTCGGTACTCCCCTTTTTTTCTCACAGCAGTTCAGGCTTTCGTCGGTTGTATTTTTTATTTCCCATTTCTCTTTTTACCCAGTACTGAACTGCCGCGTTCTTTTGATCTAGTTCCTGGTCTGGCTGTAATATATCTGGGAGCTGCCATAACACTTGGTGCTTACGGCCTCTATAATTATGGACTGAAATATATCCCTGCAAGTAAAGCTGCTGCCTATGTCAATCTGATACCTGTTCTCAGTGTCCTGCTGGGCTGGATTGTTCTTGGAGAAAAGTTTGAGCGAAATCAGATTATTGCCGCTTTCATTATTATGACAGGGGTGTGGCTGACTCAGCAAAGGTTTGCTCAGGGGCGGGCTGAAAACCAGTCAGTTCGAGGCAGTTTTGAGGATTCCGCATAGAAGAATCAGGCAGCAACCGGCTATTTGCAATACCGAGAGTGACTCCTGGAAAATCAGCCAGCCGAACAGAACAACGGCTAGCGGTTCAAAATACGCCAGTGTGCCGAATGCAGCTGCCTGCAGTTTTCTCAAGGCAATTACTGCCATGAGAATGGCGAGAAAACCAGGAAAGAACCCTGTCCCTAACAGCAGCAGCCATTGCTGCGTTGAAATTGGAGAAAGATTGATGAAGAAAAGCGGTGCCATGGCGGCACCTCCAATCAATAACTGATAAAATGTGCTTGTGTAGACATGGTCGGTTATCTTTCTGTTTATCAGAATAAAAGCGCTGTAACAAAACATTCCGACGGTAGCCAGAGCGAGACCGATCAAGCGATTCCTGTCACCATGAATATCAAGTTTAAATTCAAGCATCATGGCAAAACCCAGAATAGCCAGACAAATAAGAAAAAGAGAAAAAGGCTTGAGTTTTTCCTGCATGAAAAAGTGGGCATACACGGCAGCGGTGAGAGGTGCAAAATAGATAATCATTATCGCGTTGGCCATGGTAGTATAGTTCATTGCCTGCACATAAAAGATTATAAAGCCGGCGAGGAAAAAGCCATTGCAGATTACCGCAAATGAAGGGCGCTGGAGAAGCAGCCTGATGTCACCTTTACAGAAGAGAAAGAGAAACATGAAGCAGGCACCGGTGAAGAGCCTGAAAAAGGTAATGGTTTCTGCTCCCATTCCTGAGAGTTTTGAGAATACTCCTACCGTTCCCATCAATACAGCCGATGATATGGCAAAGAATATTGCGCTATAAGAGGGAGTAGCCTGCATACAATGGTTTTATTTTAGAAAAGCTAAAGAGCATTTTGTCAGGAGTTCTTCCTGAAGATTATAGATGAGTTCAGATACTTAGATAGTCTTCAGGAAGAAGATCGACGGCTTCCAGGTCATCTACGGAGTTACGGATATGTGTTGCCACAGCTTTGGCTGCAAGGATGGGATCATGCTGTGCCAGTGCCGCAATAATCGCTTTGTGATCATCCAGTGACGGACTTAACGAAAGTTTACTGAAGGGATCAAAGAGAATTAAAAATATTCGTGTCCTGTCAAGGAGTTCGGCTACATAGGAGGTGAGGACACTGTTTTCGGAAAACTCAGCAATCTTATTATGGAAGGTATCGTTTATGATATAGTACTCGTCTAGATCCTGTACCTTGAAGGCTTTCTCTTCCTGATCTATCAGTTCATTCAACGCCTCGATCTGTTCAGCTGTAATTGTTTTTGCTGTAAGCCGTGCTGCCATTTGTTCGAGATGCCCGCGTACCTGGAATGTTTCTTCAATTTCCTGTAGGGTTGGGGTGACCACAAAAGCACCTCTGTTGGGAATACTGTTGACCAGCCCCTCTGACTCCAGGCGTTTGATGGCACTGCGTACCGGAGTTCTGCTGACCCCAAGTTTCTGGGCGAGGTTACCTTCGACCAACTGACTGCCCTGCCTGATATACCGTTTCCGAATAGCGTTTTTTATTTTCTGATACACAGCATCTTCGGAGTTTCCTCGAATTTGTTCCATAGCATTTGTTATGTTGATAAATATTTAAAAAATTTTAGAGAAAACCTTTCGCAGGAAAAATCACACTGTTTACTTTGAGCCTGGTTTTCTGGGGACAGATATTCATGTACTGCCGCCCAAAACGAATATCGTGGCTCTATGGCACTCAATCAGGTGAATACTTCTTCCGGCCAACTTTAGAAAGGTATGCAATTTCCTGCTTGATTTAACAGTTATATATTACCTTAAATGGTTGCCATCGTGAATGGCTTAAGAGATAGTATCCGAAGCTGGTATTCATGTCGAGCAGGAAAATTTTGTCACACGAAAAATACCGTGTTTCAACTTGCTGCTATTGCAGGGAACCCCCCTGTCTTTGAGAAAGAAAAAAGGTAGATCTCTTTATAAACCCTATCAGGTATTGAATATCAGAATCGTCGGCATGCTCTTGAGTTTTGGTAACAGATGATCCAGGAAAAAATCTTGACAGGCAGTAATTTGTTGCGTAGAAGAGAGGTATTCATTTATAGTATACAATAATGCCAAACAACGGTGAAATGCTGATATCTGTGGGAAAAGTGGTTTTATT
>JAZBNU010000553.1:0-3966 GCA_036350815.1 Desulfopila sp. | reverse complement strand
TAAGGAAATTATTCTTTGCCATAGTTTATTCCATATCAATCATTTAGCAGAAGAACAGCAGGCGTCTCCGCCCCTTGCTCGGAAAGTCAGACTCTCCAGCCACAGATCAGCCGAGCACACAACTTTTGCAGAGCACCGCAAATATTTACTCCACAGGAGGATACTGTCAATCTTCATCGAAAATATTACCAGAAATAACCTTATCAAACCTATACCAACACTAGGCCCGCCCCAAATGGACACACGAATGGATCCATGATTTTCAAATATTCCCCAGGAGTCTGTCAGGTTACAGCAATTCATAGCAAGGCCGGCAAGCACACTGAACAATAAGGGCTCCCTTAATTTTTTGTGCATAGCTGTTGCACTTTCATGATTTTCCTTTTACTATCAGGATAGTCTGTAGAAACAGCAGCAATCACGCATTCCCGGCTGGACTTCATCCAGCGGAGAGACGCCATGGAACTCAGCGCAAGTCTGGAAGACTATATAGAAACTATTTACCATATCGTAGCAGAGAAACAGGTCGCCCGAGCCAAGAATATCGCCGAACAAATGGGCGTGAGTCGTGCCTCCGTTACCGAGGCGTTACGGACTCTGTCCAGCAAGGGACTGATTAATTATGCCCCCTATGAGGTCATCACCATGACCGCTCTAGGCCAGGAAGTTGCAGAGGACGTTATTTTTCGTCATACCACCCTGAAAAACTTTTTTACCAGGATTTTGACAATCAATGAGAACATCGCAGAGGAGGGGGCCTGTAAGATAGAGCATTCCGCACCTCCTGAAGTAATCAGCCGTATGATTGATTTCATGAAATTTGTCGAAAGCTGCCCCCAGGTTGAGAGGGGACTTATTAACAAATTTCGGGATTACGTTGAAAAAAACGTGCGAGGCTGAACATTCCACCCTTCAGGCCGGAAAAAAAGGGTGCAACTCTTCCTGTGATAAATCTGCTGCTCGACGAATTATTCTTTCACTGTAATACCCCTCCTGAATCAACCTTGCGGTATAGTAGTGAAAGGCATCACGACGTATCACCTTACTTTCGTGGAGAATTCGGGGGACCAGGAGACTGTTGATAAAGGGAATTGCCTCCCTTTTACATGCATTTGCCGCCTTTTTGTCATCAACAATGACGAAATCACCAGTGCCCTCTCCGTAAAGACAGAGAGTTTCACCTTCCCCGTCTCCCATCTCTTTTTTTTCGCAACCCTGCCCCGGCTCACAGACAGATGCTCTCAGTAGTTCAGCAAGCTCAGCTGCTCCTTTTTTGGGCGAAGAGGTCAGTTCCCTGTAGACAGCAGGTGCGACAACTACATCGTATGTTGTCCGAAAGATGTCCAGCAATGCTGTTTTCTGCAACAGAATAATTGCCGAACTGTCGGCCACAACTCTTTTCATTGGCTTTCCTGCCGCACCATTATTGCCTGAAGTGATTTTTGCGCCGGAAACATCCTTTTTTGCACATACTTCCCTAATACCCGCACAGCCTGATCAGCTGAACGGAAAACAGGCAAGCCATTTTCCTGCAGTCCATCAGCAAGATGATCATAAAGAGGGCCACTATCCACCACCATCACAAGAGGCTTGCAGGATATTTTGTTCAGTGCGGTCATTTGTGCAACAATACTCTTACCGTCTGGGAACAAATGATCCTGGATTTGCTCCTCCGGCAGAGTATGAAGAATCGGCGTCAACGGTACAATAGCGATTATTACCAGATCAACCGTGTCATCTTCGAGAAGGGTTTGTGCAACCGCGGCATACACATCTTCCGTCGCCATAGGCGTTACATCCAACGGATTTGCCACAGTAACAAGAGAATCCAGCCCAGCCTGCTGCATCAGTTTTTCAAGCCGGTCAGTAGTAGAATAGCGAAACTCAGCCATGCGCAGAGAGTAGTCTTCCCCCAGAATATTGTCTGCAATTCCAACGGCCTCATAACCGGCATTGCTGACAGCAGCCAATCTGTCGCCGGAGATGGTTTTATCATGCAGTGCAACCGAAAGGCGGAGCAGCCCTTCAAAATCAGAAAAAGTTTCAGCAACAAATGCTCCTGCCTGGCTGATACAGGATTCGCACACCATATATTCTCCAGCTATAGACGCAGTATGACCTGACATGGCGGTTTTTCCTTCCGCGGTTCGACCCGCCTTGTAAAAAATAACCTCTTTGCCGGCTATAACTGCCCCTTCAACCGCTTTGCAAAATTTAAGCCCGTCAAGGTCGGCAAAGCCTTCCATATAGAAAGCTATAGTCTTCAATTCCTTGTCACTTACAAAAAAGCTGAGAAAATCACCAGCGGTTAAATCTACCTGGTTCCCGATAGAAACGGCATAGGCGGGATCAAGAAACGACAGCTTACTCATACGGGTTATCATATAGGCACCACTCTGACTGACAAAAGCGATTGTTCTGCCATGATCCCCCATTTTTTTGGGCAGTTTCGATTGAGGAATAAAAAGCGCGTCATAACCTCCGGGATAAGAGAGGATCCCCAGGCTGTTTCCCCCCAGAAAAACCGGCCGGTCAGCAGGATCCTTCACCGCTCGCGCATGCTCTGCCAGCATAACGGTAAAATCGTCGCCTTTATCAGCGCCATCACCAAATCGACCGGGTACCAAAACCACTCCGTGGCCCAGTTGCTGCTCAAGTATCTCCTTAACCATACGGGGAATTTCCGAACTGTTGACAGCCAGGATGAGGAGGTCAACTCTTTTATGCAGTGATGACAGGCTTGAAATCGTTTCCTTGCCGTCAATGTCCGGAGCTGCAGGATGTATCAGCGTTATTTTCCCCAGAGGGAAACCCATCTGGACTATATTATCAAGAATTATCCTGCCGATATTGACACCTTTGGAAGATACGCCGGCTATGCCTATACTCCCCGGATGGAGAAGCTTGGCAATTTTCTCCACCGGCCTGTCACACGGTCTCTGCACAGTACGCGAGAAGCGACACAGACCATCAAGCGGCAACATCAGGTAATTGGAAAACGCAAAAGGATTTATTTCCAGCTCATCAATAATGAAAGATGCATTGCTATTGGAAGGAGAAAACCAGCGCCCCAGTGCGACAAAAGCTGAGAAACACTCCAGCAATTGCTCATCAGTAACAACCCGCTGCCCTCCCCTGGTCAGCCCTGCCAGTTTTTTGTATGAAATAGTACTTTGGAAAAGGTCAAAAAACTTTCTACCATCGACCATTTCCGTGGAAGCTGCGACCACAGCCTGCCCTTTACGAAAACTTGCAGCATACAGCTCGGTATCGGTTCCTCCAAGACCTGCGCTGAGAATCATACCGAACTCACGGGTATACCGTAAGCTCACCAGCAACTCGTTACCAAACTCTTCACTATCGGGCGGCATATAACGACACAAAACGACACCCTCTATCGAATCGCTTATATAGCGCCGCAATGCATCACCATTTCCCTGAGGCATACCTTGTGGTGGAGCAAATTTCTTCTGCCGAACCAGTTCGATGAATGCTGCCGGAATCTCATAGTACATCCGCCGTACACATGAAAGAACATCCTCCAGCGTTTTCTGGACGATACGGACACCACCGACATCACTTTTATGCAATATGAGCGGCGACAGGATCTTGATGACTACCTTCTCGCCCGGCAATACATCCACATCATGCTTTTCTATCCGAGAATTTTTCCGGAGTACCCGGTATTCCGGCGGCGTTTCCGAACCGGCCAGACGAATCAGGTCATAGACGTCATACTCAAACAGATAGTTCCGTCCTTTCTTTTCCGCATCAGCAAAAAGAGCGGTTATGGCGGAAAAGTCCACATGCGTTTCCATAAGCATCCATTAAAAAGCCTTCAAAGAGTAAATACGACACCCACACTACCGGTACCCTGGCAGCAGGCTGAATAAGGTGCCCCGGGTTCAGCCGTTTGCCAATCGTTTCTTATTTGTATTGAGTATAGAGAGCTTGTGTGCCCAAATC
>JAZBNU010000552.1:0-2267 GCA_036350815.1 Desulfopila sp. | reverse complement strand
TTTCTTGGTCAGTATCCTGCCTGCTTTTCTTTATTTTGCCACAGTTGCTTTTTTTATACGTATTGAGGCCAAGCGCAGTTATGTCACGGCGATGGATGATGAGACGATCTCGGTCCTTGAGGTTGTTAAAAAAGGAGGGATCGTTTTTCTGCTTCCCATAGCTGTATTGATCGGCCTGCTCATTTATGGTTTCACGCCTACATACGCAGCAGGATACAGTATGATAGCCGTAGTGGTGTCATCCTGGCTGACGCCTAATAAAATGGGACCGAAGGCCGTGATTGAGGCACTTGCACTCGGGGCGAGAAATATGGTGATGACGGCAATTCTTCTCTGCACCATCGGCTTGATTGTCAACGTAATCACTACAGCAGGCATCGGTAACACTTTTTCTCTCATGATAAACCAGTGGGCCGGCCATAGTCTGGTGATTGCTATCGGGCTGGTTGCTCTGGCGTCACTGGTGCTGGGGATGGGATTACCGGTGACGGCAGCATATATCGTTCTGGGAACTCTATCGGCTCCTGCCCTGCAGGGACTCATCGCCGATGGAATGCTTGTCAAGGCACTGGTAAGCGGCCAGATTCCCGAGGCGGCCACGGCGCTGTTCATGCTGGCTGCTCCGGACAGACTGGCAGAGATAGGCCAGCCGATGACTCTGGCCTCAGCTCGGGCAATCGTTGACTCCATTCCTTTTGATATGGCAAGTATGGTGCGTGAGGCCGTACTCAGCGAGCATACCCTCACCTTTGCCTTGCTTTCCGCCCATTTGATTGTCTTTTGGCTCAGTCAGGACTCAAATGTCACTCCGCCCGTTGCTCTGGCCGCTTTTGCGGGCGCCGCCATTGCCGGATCACGACCAATGACGACAGGTTTCCAATCGTGGAAGCTTGCCAAGGGGTTGTATATAATACCGTTGCTGTTTGCCTATACGCCTTTTATCGGTGGAACATTAACCCAGGACCTTTATATTTTCTTTTTCGCTCTCTTTGGTTTATATGCTTTTGCCGCAAGTATAGAAGGTTTTATGGAGGCGAAGCTTACACTGTTTTTTCGGACGATAACACTGCTATCCTCCGTACTGCTTTTGTGGCCACTGCCCTGGTGGGGCCACCTGGCCGGTCTACTGCTACTGGCCGGAGTATTTGTCCACAATACGCGGCAAGAAAAAAGAGTGTCTTTTCAGGAGGATACTCCAGGGTAGCTCCCCATGGAGAATTTTATATCATTGCCGCTGTGTGACAGGGACAAGGTGGATCCTTGGGGCAATCTGATGTCTTTATGTCTTGACATTTCCTAACAGTGCACGATATAATTTTAATGAAACGATATTCCATGGTGGTCGAGAGCAGTGCATTTCATACGCGAGGTGTTTACTACCATAATGAAAAATGACAAACTGAAGCAGCTGACATTGCGTCTTCCTGAGGAACTTCATAGAAAATTCAAGGTCAATACGGCAAAAAAAGGACAAAGCATGGGGGCGGTTGCCATTGATCTTATCAAAAAATATCTCGAGGAAAAAACCGATCTCATGTGATTTTGTTCAACCTCAACAAAAGGAGGAGAAAATGAAATTAAGAGATTTTTTTGTCCCGAAATATCTGCATTCGGACCCTGATGTTCGCTTGAAGTTCGTTAATAAATCAGATGACGCCCATCTTCTTCAGCAGATGTCGGAAAAGGATAAAAGCGAAGCTGTTCGTAAAGCCGCAGCCACAAAGGCCCGAAAGCTTGAAGGCCGCCAGGGGGCGGGTGCGTAATCCTGTATTGCTTTTGCGATATGCATACCACCACCCCATAGATAGCCTGCCGCAATTCTCTTTGACCGACGAGCATTTCAAGCCATGAACAATTCTGGCTAAATGGTAATTTTTTCGAATTTCTTCAGTAAAGTTTCCAGTTCGAGATTCCACAGCTCTCCTCCTCCGGCCTGGGCCAGGAACTCGGCGATATGCAGTGGGGCTATTCCCATGTCGCTGTTTCTGCCAAGACCGGAAATACATGAAGGGCAGTTGGTGAGAATGGTCTTTGGGACGGGATTGCCTGTCAGTCGGCCCTGTATGGATTGGCGTTTTTTGTTGCGCATGGCCGTGGAGATATCCGGTCTGGAGATGGCCATGGTACCCGCCTCGGAACAGCAGTTTGGTGTTGTACTGACGGAGATGTCAAGTTGACGTAAAAGACCGCTGCCTTTTCCTTTCAACGAGTCGTGGCAAGGGGCGTGATAGAGATAGTTTCCTTTCACCTGTCTGAACAGGTCGCTT
>JAZBNU010000551.1:0-7276 GCA_036350815.1 Desulfopila sp. | reverse complement strand
TTCAACAAAATCGGATATCCATGGATACATCTTTCAACCTCAGTCAATCAGATTCGCTGGTCAGGCCGGCAATAACCAGGGTTGACCTTTTCTTTGCGTTAAATCTGGTGCTGTTTGTGATGATGTGCTGCCTGTTTTATTTTGACAGGTTTATCATGTTCCATGGCAAGGCGAATATTCATGAGTTTTTCATCTATGCTGCGGTGATTTTTTTGGTCATATGCGGGGTGTGGATGAATTTCCGGCGGATGGACGCTAATCTCTTTATTCTTGTTTTGTTGGAGGTGGCTATTCTTATACATTTTGCCGGCGGTTTTATCGAGGTGGATGGCGCCAGGTTGTACGATTATCGGTTTTTCGGTGTTCGCTATGATAAATTCGTTCATCTGTGCAACAGTTTTATCGGTACCCTGGTGGTATTCTATCTATTCTTGGAAAATGGTTACAGAATCGGGAAGTTTATTTGCCTCATAACCGTATTTACCGTGCTGGGAGTGGGAGCATTTATAGAAATTATTGAGTTTATTGTTGCACTGACGGTGGATAACAATGGTGTCGGTACCTATATCAACAATATGCTGGATCTGGCGGCAAACCTGCTGGGAGCGATAGCGGCGACTATCGCCTACACCGTATATCCGAAAAAGGGGTAAAAAGATAACCGTGCGTTTTTCCCGTCTCTATATGCATGCCTGGTTTGATATCCTGCTGCTGGCACTGCTCTACTACCTCATGGTGTGGTATATCCCGGCGCAGAAGATTGCAGCAGCGACTCTCAAAATGGTGCTGGCTGGTGTTCTGCTGTTCGGCTGGTATTTTGTCGTTGTTTCACCGGCAATACAGCAGCACTCTTTTGATGTTCGGGGTCTCGGTGGTTTGCGCAGGGGGTTCATAAAAACTCATACCATGAAAGAAGATATATGGTGGTATGGTGTCTATGCAGTTTTTTGCGGTGTGGTTCTCGGCATGGCACTGTTGTGGAAAAGTCTGGATGGCGGCCTGGAGATTGACTGGCACAGTTTTTTCCTGAAATACTTTCTCTATCTCTTCAGTGCAACTTTGCAGGCTCTGATCTTTTTCTCTGTGCTGATGCTCCGGCTGAAATTTCTTGTACAACACCATATGCCGGGTTTCCCGGAACAGACACGGCAATGGGTTACAGCTGCACTGCTGGCCCTTGCTTTCGGTATGGCGCATCTGCCCAATGGGCCGCTGATGGTATTTACCTTCTGTTTTGCTTTTGGGCTGTGCTGGATATTTTATGAGAGGCCCAACCTTTTTCTTGTTGTCATGCTGCACGCTTTTTTTGGTGCGGCCCTGCACAGGATCTACCAGCTGCATATGAAGTTTGGGGTGTTTTACGGACGCTACGACGAGCAGGCATATTTTATCAGGAAAATTATTCCCGGCCTGGAAATGCTTATAGGCAACAAATGGTAGTCTTTTGAACTATTACGCCGCATTTCGACACAATTTGGATACAGCTCTTGAAAAGTTCAGCCTTTATCTGAGCCGAAGGTGGGGGGTGGTCCTTTTTTGTCTGCTGCCGGTTCTTGTGTATACTTCAGCTGGACTCTTTGACCTTCGCCTGGATTCTTCCATAGAAAGTTATCTGCAGAAAAACGATCCTGCCCTGGTTTCCTACAGCAGTTTTCAGGAACGGTTCGGTTCCGATGACCGCATTTTTCTAGGCATAGCTTCCCCGGATATCTTTTCTGCCGTTACGTTGCAGAAAATAGCAGCATTGCAGAAGGATATTCTGTCTTCAGTCCCCCATGTAGGCCAGGTGCGCAGCCTGACGAATGCTCTGTATATCAGGGGGCACGGAGAGGATTTGAGTTTTGGTTCTCTTGAGGAGATGATTCCTGAAGATACTGAGGGTGAAAAAAGGTTCAAAGAGCTGGTTGCGGCTTCTTCCCTCTATTCCCAACACTATTACTCAAGCGATGAGAAGCTGGCTCTTCTCACCATTACTCTCAAATGTCCGGCTCCTCCGCTGGATTCTCTGGCTGTGCTGGAAACTCTGTTTGAAAAGAGCCCGAAAGAGGATGACCGGGCGGCACAGAAAATCTGTTCGTTAAGCAGTGGCGAGAATGAAGCCGTAATCGATGCTCTCAATAGAGTGATAGGGAAACATAGCGATGACACCTTTGTGATAGACACAACGGGAATGCCCATTTTGCGGCAGTTTTTACGGACTACAATGAAGGAAGACAGCCGGAATTTTCTCCTGCTTTCCCTGGTAATAATTATTGTCCTCCTGTATGTCCTCTTCGGCCGTTTTTCAGGAGTAGCCTTTCCCGTGATAATTGTCATCTGCTCGGTGAGCACAACCATCGGTTTGATGGTGATACTGGGAAAACCCTTTCAGGCTCCCACCAGAATACTGCCTTCTTTTCTTATTGCCGTGGGTGTCGGTGCCGCTGTTCATATCATGTCGGTATTTTATCAATTTCTTCATAAAGGGATAGCACAGGATAAGGCCATGGCCATGGCGATGGCGCACTCCGGGCTTCCGGTAATTCTGACCTCCATAACAACGGCTGCCGGTCTGGCGTCGTTTTCCACGGCCAAAGTTGCCCCCATTGCCGATATCGGTCTTTTTGCGGCTCTGGGAGTGCTGATATCCCTGGCATATACCCTGCTTCTGTTACCGGTGCTGCAGGCAATCTTCCCTTTGCGAGTTGATGCCGGCAGGCCGCTCTATCTCAGGTTTCCCGGAGTAGTGGAGAAGATAATAGCCCGGATAGTTTCTCTCTCCACAGGCTACCCCCGAACTATTGTGATCATTTGTGCCGGTCTGCTGGTGCCTGCCTGCTTTGGTATTGCAGAGCTGCAGCTTGTGCATAATCCTCTTCTGCGTCTGCCGGAAGACTCCGCCCTGCGCCGTGCCACCGAGCAGATAAGCAGCCATTTTCCCGGAATGGCAACGGTTGATATAGTGGTTGATACACAACAAAGCAATGGCCTGCGGGATCCCCAAACAGCGCAAAGGTTCGTTGCTTTGGATAGACAATTGACCAATGCATCGCTCAGTGGAATTACCGTATTCAATGTCTCTTCGCTTTACGATATTATCGAGGAGGTCCACCGTAACCTTGTGGATGTTTCTTCAGAAGATCCTCTTGCATCGGCCTCTGCAGAAATGCTGGCCCAGGAATTTCTCCTTCTTGAAGCAGGTGCGCCCCGGGTCCTGGAGCAATTCACAGATACCCGGCAGACCCTCGGAAGAATCACCATTCAGGCGCCGTGGACAGATGCCATGGCCTACGGTCCCTTCCTGGATGAGCTGGCAGAGATGAGCGAGGAGGTATTCGGCGAGATTGCCGAGATTACCATAACCGGCATAGTGCCGCTGTTGTCAAGAACCATTCAGGCAGCCATTGAAAGCATGATTTTCAGCTATCTTCTCGCCTTTGTGGTAATTTCTCTGGTGATGATCGCCCTTTTGGGCCATCTACGTCTCGGTATCCTTGCAATGTTTCCCAATCTTCTGCCGATAGTTGTCGTTCTTGGCGGTATGGGGTGGGCCGGTATTCCTCTTGATATGTATACTCTTTTGATCGGCAGTATTGCCCTGGGACTTGTCATCGATGATACTATTCATTTCATGCATAACTTTCGCAGGTATTTCATGCTGTCCGGAGATGTGGCTGTTGCAGTGCGTAAAACCCTGCAGACCACCGGGCTGGCCATGGTTATAACAACCATAGTGCTCTCCTGCGGTGCCTTTGTCTTCATGATATCCGCGATGAGGAATCTATATTATTTCGGTATGTTGACGGGGATAGTAATACTGCTGGCTCTGCTGGCTGATTTTTTTCTTGCTCCGGCTCTGATGGCTCTTTATTATACAAACCAGGGGAAGAACCGTGATGAAAACTGACTTGCAAACACCACCATGCAGCCTTCTCAAACTGCTCATCCGCCCATCCTTTCTGTTGGCCGTTGTGTCGATACCTTTTACGCTGATGTTTACCGCAATCTCCAGTTTCTCTGAAGTACGGGACGGAATGGTGATAATGGAACAGGTTTATGCCAAAGAGCAGGCGACGACCTTTTCCGCGACGGTGGAGATGATCCTTATCGGCAACGACGGTGGGCAGCGCAGTCGAGAGATGAAAATGTATACCAGGCACTATGAGGATGTCACCAAGAGGGTGGTATTTATTCTCGATCCTCCCGATGTGCGGGGAACGGCGCTTCTGACCTACGATTACCCTTCTGCTGATCAACAGGATGAGCAGTGGATGTATTTGCCTGCACTGCATAGAACCAAAAGAATCAGTGCCGGTAACAGAAGCGGATCTTTTATGGGGTCCGACTTTTCCTACGGTGACATGACCCAGAAATCTCTGCAGTCGCACACCTACCGTCTGTTGCAGGAGAGGCAGGATGGTGATGCTGCTCTCTGGGTTATCGAAGCTCTGCCCATTGATGAAGAAACTGCCGCCCTTTATGGCTACAGCAGATCGCTTCTGCTGGTACGCCAGGATAATTTTGTCATTACGGGAGCGGTGCACTGGCTCATTGCGTCCGATGTGTTGAAATATTTTGAAGTCACCTCTCTCATCGAAATTGACGGCATCTGGGTACCTCTTCAGGTTAAGGCCAGAACTGTGAGTAAAGGGAAGACTGTCCATCAAACCATACTTAACAGTAAAGATATAGAACTGAACCGCCCAGTTGATGAAGAACTTTTCACCAGACGCCGGCTGGCCCTGGGATTCTAAGAGACCATGAGGTTCGGTATTCCGGCAGGTAAACTCGTGGGTGCAATAAGAATTCTCCAGGTTCTTGCTGTTATAGTGGGAAGTCAGTATGCGGCGGCGCAGACTCTTGAAGAGATTGATATTGCAGATGCACTGGAGGGTTTTTCCGGGGATCATTCTTCTTTTTATGAAAGCGGGCAGGATGAGAGCAGTTCGCAGATGTACCCGCAGGCCTATTTGAGTGGAGAGCTCAGCGGCCATTTTTCCTATGCTCCCATCGAGCACACCACCGCGGCCGGATACGATGTTTCCGGAGTTACCGCTATGACGACCCGGCTGGCGCTGTCACTTGACGGGCGGATATCTCCTGACTGGAGTTTTGTGCTGAGCGGCTGGGCTTTCTATGATTCTGCCTATTCGCTCCGGGGGCGGGAAGATTTCTCCAGAGAGCTGCGTGATGAGTATGAAAAAGAGGCGGAGCTTGGTGAAACCTTTATCCGGGGAAAACTCTCAGATGATATTGACTTTTCCTTCGGTCGTCAGGTGGTTGTCTGGGGAAAGGCCGATCTTCTCAGCGTTGTCGATCTGTGGAACCCGGTTGACAACCGTCATCCCGGTTTGACAGATCATACATACGCCCGTCTTCCCGTATGGTTGACCAAAGTTGATTTATACCCGGATCCCTGGCAGGTATCGGCTATTGTGTCGCATGAGTACAGACATGGCCGGGAGCCTGTTATCGGTCATGATTTTTATCCCTACGATTTTGCCGCGCCATCGTGGCAGGACTCTGGGGGTTTTCGGGAGAGAAGCAGTGCGGGTCTTATGGTTGGTCGCTGTTTTCCCTCTTTTGATATTGATTTCTATGGTGGATCCTTTCGCAAGGATGTAGACAATGTTGGATTGAATGCGGCAATTGTGCAGCGCTCAACCATGCGTATTTCCGTGTTCGGCTTTGCCCTCGAGAAGGCAATACCTCACTGGCTCTTCAAGCTGGAGGCGGCCTGGGTAGACGGCCTGCAATACTATTCCCTGCCTGGCGACGAGAAAAACCGCCTGGATGTTCTGCTGGGAGCAGACTATACTGGTTTGAAAAATACCCGTGTCTCTCTGGAAATAGTGGAAAGACATCTGTTCGACCTCGATGGGGAGACGGCGGCCCGGGATGATACTCCCTCCAGGGATGCTCTTGTCTGGGCGTTCAGGTTTTCCCGTACCTTTTTGCGGGACAGGCTCAACGTGCTGTTTCTCTCGTATGCCGGCGGCTATTCTTTTCAGGAAGGCTCGGCCCAGAGAATATCAGCCGACTATGCCGTCACAGACAGCCTTTCCCTTACTG
Source organism: Desulfopila sp. (assembly GCA_036350815.1). GTDB lineage: Bacteria > Desulfobacterota > Desulfobulbia > Desulfobulbales > Desulfocapsaceae > Desulfopila_A. The sequence continues at coordinate 1,225 of JAZBNU010000551.1, read as the reverse complement.
CCGGGTTGCTTCTGGTGCACAGTGGTGATAATTATCTTATGAGAAACGCGGGAGATAACGACAGAATTTTCTTTCACCTCAAGTATGTTTTCTGAGAATGGTGAAATAACACAACACAGGAAACCATGACAATGGCAATGTACCTACGTTCTCTATTTGGTGTTATAGTGGCGGCTCTGGTGCCGTATGAGGCGGCAGCAGAGACGGAAGCGCGGCTGCAGCAGGACATCATAACACTGCTTGATCCGCTCATTACCGTTTTTTCCAGCAATCTTTGGGTGAAGGGCGCAACTGTAATCCTTCTTACCTTTACAGTCGCTTCGTTTTTCACCTGGGTTCTCTTTAAGCTGTTGCGGAGACTGTGTCGCACCACCAGATTTGATCTTGACGATCATGTTGTGCTGCTGCTTCGTCCACCTATCTATTTCACCCTGGTGGCTACGGGAATCTACGCCGGCCTGGAACTGATGCCGTTGTCGGAAAAACTGGGCCTTATGCTGGGTCGGGGAATCCGTACGGTGGGAGCAATCATCTGGGTGATCTTTTTCTCCCGGCTCGCCAGTCTTTTTCTGAAACGGCTGGCCGATTTGAGCTATAAGCACACCTTCATTCAGCATAGAACCGTCACCCTTTTTGATAATGCTGCGAAGATATTTATCATCGGTATCGGTGCCTACGCAATTTTCGTTATCTGGAAAATCGATATGACAGCCTGGCTGGCTTCGGCCGGTATTGCCGGCATAGCCATCGGTTTTGCCGCCAAGGATACCCTGTCCAATCTCTTTTCCGGGGTCTTTATCCTGGCGGACGCCCCCTATAAAATAGGTGACTATATAGTTCTGGATCGCGGTGACAGGGGCAAAGTCATGAATATCGGGCTGCGCAGCACGCGTATTCTCACCAGAGACGATATCGAAATTACCATTCCCAACTCCATTATCGGAAATTCCACCATCATCAATCAGTCCGGCGGACACCACACCAAGATGCGCCTCCGTGTCAAAATCGGTGTAGCCTATGGCTCCGATACAGATCTGGTCCGTGAGGTGCTCCTGCAGGTAGCCAAAAACGATTCCCTGGTCTGTGCAATGCCGGAGCCTCGGGTGCGCTTCAGACTATTCGGAGCCTCGAGTCTTGATTTCGAGCTGCTCTGCTGGGTGGATGATCCGGAGCTGCGCGGCCGGGCCATGGATACCCTGAACGATGCGATCTACAAAAAATTCAC
>JAZBNU010000550.1:0-7399 GCA_036350815.1 Desulfopila sp. | reverse complement strand
TGGCACATGGGCATACCACCCAGCATGAAACTGAAGAAATTGGCAACGGCCATACTGATGCAGACCTTGCGATTGGTGATTCTGCCGGCGCGCTCCTGAAAAAACTCCTGGGAAAGATCGGTATACGCTATTACGGCATTTCCCAGGGTCATGGGAAGCTGAGGCAGAACTACAATGAGCAATACAAAAGTAAAATCAGCTTGAGCGGGAAAAGGCAGAGGCATGAAGCGGGGCAAATGGACAATCCACTCGTCCGGCCATATGTCTATTTGCTCCGCCAGGAGAAAACCGATCAGCAGACCAGCCGTCACAACAAGGATACCTCCTGGAAATTTCCTGTTATCCAGGAACAGGAGCGCCAGAACAAAGCCCAGAATGCCGATAAGTAAACCGATGGGAAGAAAACCCACTGCCTGAATGGAAAAATATGGTTCGGCAAGGTGATGCACTGCCTGGATATTCGAGGTACCTATGATGAATTTGACTCCTCCTGACATCAGGAGAACTCCGGTTGCCAGCTGGACACCTCGAACAGCAGATTTCGGTACCAGCTTGCGGATACCATCAATGGCTCCGGTAATACCGATAAGCAGAAGAAATACGCCCATAAGCATTGATGATGCCAGAATCTGCTCTGCACTCATGGCCGTGGCGATGGCATAGGCACCGATAATTTTATAGGCTGCACCGGTACCGTAACCCGGGAATAGAGTCCCGAAACTATATAAAAAACACCTATACTGAAAAATACCCCCACAGGATCAAGGCCATTTATAAGAACCATGGCGATGGCAATAGGCAAAAGGGCGCCGAGGTCTCCAAGTGAACCGGCGAACTCCCTGCGATTGAAGGCAAAATCCTTAAACATGGCGAAGTAAGATAGGAATATATCACAGAGCTGAAACATTAAAACTTCAATAATCGTGACACTGTAACTTCATTATTAAGTAAAAGTCAATATGGACATGGGCGCTCAGAATATACTATGGTAAAAGAAGAGGTAACTTTCAGCTGAACACCAAAGGAGTCACAGGCTATATAGAACCATAACCGCCATTACTGATTCGGATCAAACGTAGAAAAACTTCTGAATCGGATTTGCCTTCTTTTCAATGAATATGACCTACGATTTCATCATTGTCGGCGGCGGTATTGTCGGCATTTCCACAGCCCTGCAGTTGCAGCACCGTTACCCTCGCCGCAGAATCCTCCTTCTGGAAAAAGAGGTGGAATTGTGCATGCACCAGACGGGCCATAACAGCGGTGTCATTCACGCCGGTGTGTATTATGCTCCTGGAAGTCTCAAGGCACAATTCTGCAAGGCGGGCTCTACAGCCACCATTGCCTTCTGCAAAAAGCATAACATCCCGTATATTCAATGCGGCAAGCTGCTTGTAGCCTCCACGGCAGCCGAGTTGAAAGGCATGGAGCTGCTGTATCAGCGCTGTCAGGAAAATGAGATTGCAGCCGACCGTCTCAATGCCGTTCAACTGCACGCCATTGAACCGAATATCATTGGCCAGGGTGCTCTGCTGGTGAAAAAAACGGCCATCGTCGACTACCGGCTCGTTGCCCTGAAGATGGCAGAGGAGTTTACCGGACTGGGCGGTGAAATCCGCCTGGACCACCAGGTCATCGGTCTGCGTGAACTGGATGACGACATAGATGTCACTGCACGGCACAATAGCCGTGAGACTACAATGAAGTGCCGCTTCCTGATAAGCTGTTCCGGACTGATGGCAGACCGTCTCACCAGTATGCTCAGTATCAGGACCAACTTCCGCATCATCCCTTTCCGGGGCGAATATTACCGTCTCTCGAGCAGGCACAATCAGATCGTGCAGCACCTGATCTATCCCATTCCAGATCCCGATCTGCCGTTTTTGGGAGTTCATTTGACACGAATGATTGATGGCTCCGTCACGGTTGGTCCAAACGCAGTACTCGGCTGGAAACGGGAAGGCTACGGCAGATTAAATATCAGCCTCAGAGATATCAAAGAGATGATAACTTTTGCCGGTTTCTGGAAAGTCGTAAAGACGCATTGGCAATCCGGCCTGTTGGAAACCAGAAACTCTCTCTGGAAGCCTGGCTACCTCAAACAGGTCCATAAATATTGCCCTCAGATTACACTTTCGGACCTGAAGCCTTATCCTGCAGGAATACGAGCCCAGGCCGTTCTGCATGACGGGTCTCTGGTACATGACTTTCTTTTTGCCGAGACCCCCCGCAGCCTCCATGTCTGCAATGCTCCTTCTCCGGCGGCAACTTCGGCAATACCTATTGGGAAATATATCTGCGACAAGGTTGCGGCACACTTGCTGGAAGAGGAGCAGTAGACCCCTCAAGAAACACAGCTATGCTCATCTGATATCCAGGTTAGACACATGAAAACTTTGCCTCAATCTCCTTCAGGAGAAGAAAAAATCCGTAAACCTTTTCCCCCTGCCTGCCACAAAGAGTTTACCTGTTCTGTATTTTCAGTATCAATGATTATGGCTTTCTGTCTTTCTTCAGCAGTCAATGGTTCTCTGGTGCGCAATTGTTCTTCCAGGACCAGCTGGTCGGCATCGGATACATTATCCCGCTCCCGGGCCCGCCGGCGCAGACGCTGCAGCAAGATCTCCCTGCTGCCGGTGGTTGAGACTATATGAACCGGAAGATTTTGCTCTTCACCCAGTTGCAGAAAGATGCGCCGCTCCTCTTTTTTAAGAAAGGCGGCATCGACAATCACATTACAACCTGCCTGAAGAATTCCACGGGTCAACTGCAGAAGACGGATATAGGTCTTGGTGTTCGCTTCCGAACTGTAAAGTATTTCAGCATCCTGGGTCCCAGGATATCCCCGCAGAGGCAACCGGTAAATGCGTTTTCTCTCAACATCAGATCGTAGACGGACTGCAGGGACATGGTTGATAATCTGTTCGGAAAGCCAGCTTTTTCCAGAAGCGGAAACGCCATGCATCAACAGGAGAAAAGGTCGGCGTGAACGGGTATACTGAACCGCCAGTTCAAGATAGTCATGATACAGGGCAATATCTTTTTGAAAAGCCTTCTCCTCAGTTTCCTGAGATGCCCGGATAGCACTGATTTTGGCGCGTACCATAGCACGGTATACAAGATAAAAAGGCAACAGCCGCAAACCTCCATAGTCCCCTGTAATCTCCAGGTAGCTGTTGAGAAACTGGAACGCAAGATCAAGACGCTGGTGATCAGCTAAATCCATAACCAGAAAAGCCACTTCACTAATCACATCTATCCAGTAAAGAGATGGGTTAAAGCCGATGCCATCAAACGGCACAACTTCACCATCAATCAGAGCTATGTTGCCCAAATGGAGGTCTCCATGACACGCACGGATAAAACCTGCACTTTTCCGTTCCCGCAAAAGGCTGGAAGCAGAACGAAATTCCTGTTCGCTCCAGTTCGCCAGCTCTTGCAACACATCGTTTTTACCTATATTGTCAATCTGTTCAAGTTGGTCAAAATTTTCCCGTACAGGTTTCAACACTTCATCAGGAGTACCGTATACTGCACCGTCAGGAGAACAAATCAACGTCCTATGGAAATGCGCAATCTTCTCTGCAGCCCTTTTTACCAACATCGTCGTCAGCTGATCGTCCTCCAGTAGCTGCTCAAAAATGGCATGCTGCTCAAATTGACGCATTTTAATGCTGTATTCAAACGCCGGTCCGTAGCCGCCCAAACACGGCTGAACAGCTGTACCACAGATCGGTACCACCTCTACATAGAGTGTTCCGGCCAACCGCCTGTTGAGGCGCAGCTCTTCAAAACAATAGCGGTATCGTTTTTCCAAGTCGGAGAAATCGAGGAATCCGAGATTGAGCGGCTTAACTATTTTATATGCATACATGCCGGTCAGCAGCACCCAGGAAATATGCGTTTCAATGAGACGAAACTCCATGGTGGGGTGGGTATACAGTGCCGGATTCTGCAAAGACTGGAGCAAATTATGCGAGTCTGTCGGTATCATGGCATATCGAATTGGAAAAGGTGTTTGGATACCCAGACAATAGGCCCTTTTATAGGAGAGGACAACCGAATTTTCAAACAAAGACGGAATGAACGCAAATACTGTGGAGAAAACACTACATCAGTGTTTCTTCGAGCACCCTGGCCAGATCTTTCAACTGGTATGGTTTGGCAACGATGTTGCAGAATCCGTGCAGACGGTAATTATCGAGAATCGGATCACTGTAGTATCCACTTGAAACAATCACCTTCGCCTCCGGATCAAGAGCCAAAACACGCTTAACCGCTTCCGCTCCCCCCATTCCTCCGGGGATGGTGAGGTCCATGATAACGGCATCAAACCTCTCGTTGTTTTCCAATCCGTTTTTATACTTGGAGACAGCTTCCTCCCCATCTTCCGCCTGAACGGAGTGGTATCCCAGATGGTTCAACATATTACAGACAACGTTGCGGATCATCTCTTCATCATCCATAACCAGAATTCTGCCGCCACCGAACCGGATAGTGTTTTCTTCTGCGGCATTCTCTTGCTCCGTCTGCCTTGTTGCCGGTAAATACAAGGTAAACCTGCTCCCCTTACCATATGTCGACCGGACTGTGATAATTCCTCTATGCTTTGCGATTATCGAATGAACAATGGCCAGCCCCAGACCGCTTCCCTTGTTGCTGTCTTTCACCTTTGTGGAGAAATACGGATCAAAAACTCTGCCGATATTCTCCTCAGTGATACCAACTCCCTTATCTTCTACGGAAACACACACATAGGGCCCTGCTTCAAGACCTGGAACCTGATCTTTTACTATGTCGATATTACTACAGGAAATTGTAACCACTCCTCCTTCCGGCATTGCCTGATCTGCATTCAACACAAGATTCTGGATCACCTGATTGATCTGTCCCTTATCCATATTCACCGACCACAGGTCAGAAGGAATATCCAGATCACATTTGACATTGCTACCGGAGAGAATAAATGAGGCGGACTCCTGCAGAAGCTGAGACAGGGATGCGGCGGATTTTACCGGCTCACCGCCACCTGCAAAAGTAAGCAACCGGGCGGTAAGATCTTTAGCCCTTTCCGATGCGTGCTGCGCTGAAGCAAGCAAACTGTCAATTTGACTATCTTCCTTTGAAACTCTCCTGGCAAGGGATATGTTGCCAATGATGGCAAGGAGAAGATTATTAAAATCGTGCGCAATCCCTCCTGCAAATATCCCGATTGATTCAAGCTTCTTAGCTTTAAAAAGTTCCTCCTCCATTTTCAGCCGCGTTGAGATATCCTCCACGCTCCAGACAACACCTTCAATTCCGCCTTCAGCCACAACCGTCCGTCCCTGCCAGTGGCACATGATGAGCGACCCGTCTTTTCTTCTGATTTCCGTATTTGCCTCACAGAAACCCTGACTCTGCAAAAGAGGATAATAAGTTTGCCCCAATGTTTCATAAACATCTTCTGAAGTATATAAAGGCCGCGTTGTCCCGCCAACCAGTTCCTCACTGGTATACCCTGTTATCCTGGTGATCTGAGGATTAATTCTCTGTATCATTCTGTCAAACCCGACAAAAAGAATGCCCACGGGAGAATTATCCAGCAGAGCCTGGAGCTCTGCCCCTGCAACACTTAAATGGTGACTGGCTTTTTCCGCTTCAGTTTTTGCCAGATAGAGATCAGCCGTACGCTCCATTACTTTTTGCTCAAGCGTCTCAAAACTGATTTTCAGCTGATTTGCCATCAGATTGTATGCTGAGGCAAGTTGCCCGAACTCGTCATTCCCTTCGAGTTCTATAGTACTCTCCAGATTCCCTCCGGCAATTATTTTAGCATGGCTCTCAAGGCGCATCAGTGGAGTGAAAATATATCGCCTGGTAACGAGAACTGAGGTGAGAAGAATTGCGCCACAAAGAACACCGATCAACGCCAGTAAAAGAACAACAGTGACAGCAATTCCCCCTGTCATCTCCGCCTGGGCAAGCGCAACTTCAAATGTTCCAACCGACTCCCCATAACGTTTAACATCCACCGACTTGACATTGAATCTTTTGGGATCATTGCGAAAATAGGAAAAATCAACATCACCATACTGGGGCTGATTTTTCACTGCGGCCATTACATCGTCTGAAATTATGCGTACCGATGCGATGGCATTATTGATAAGGATTGCTTCGAGAATATCGTCCATTGAGCCGTGATCCATCTGCCATACGGCAGTCGGCAGGCTGGTTTCCGCAAGATGTAGCGTGTCGGAAAGCTGACGCTCAAGATCGCGCTCAATCTTGAAATAATTATAGCCAACCACAGCAAGGGAAAAAACGACAAGTATACTTATAACAACAACGGATAGCGCCAGGCTGAAACGACGACTGAGACTTCTGTTTGCAATATTCGAATCTGTTTTGGGCAGAATAGGGCTCATACGAAATTATTGCCAGCTCTCTATGATTTCGTGAATGACCCCGTTCTTTTCGAGAATAGTGCGACCCCGATCGAAATCATCCATCTTTTCCTTTGCTTCCATGTCGCCTTTGTTGATCATCAGGAATTCATTTACAATACCGAAATATCCGGCTTTTTTGTACTTATGTTCAATTCTTTCCTGTTCCAGGATATAGTCATACACTATTTCATAACCAACGACAGCATCAAGTCGCCCTTTATCCATAATCTGAAAAGACTGCAGGATAGTGTCAACGCTTTCCTTATGTATCTCCTGGTTTCCCTCCCATTTTTTACCGTAAGCCCATCCTCGTACAGCCCCAACGCGCATCCCATTGAGAGAGTCCAGGCCGCGCCACTGCAGTTCCTTCCCCGCTGGAACATAGGCCACCATTCGAGTGCTATCAACATATCCTTTTGAAAAATCAAAAATCTTTTCACGCTTTTCTGTTCTATTGGCTGGAAATACCGCGTCAACCTTACCGCTCTCAAGATAGTGTATGACCCGTGCCCACGGTACAACATAGAGATCTATGGTATACCCGGCTTCATGAAAACTCCGGCGAACCACATCCCAGCTATACCCCTGCAACTGAACAGAATCTTCTCCCGGGGCAATTCTTTCCTGAAGAAGTTGTACTGCATTGTCTTTTCGGAAGCAGTAGGGAGCAAAATCGGTAAGAGTCGCCAGACTGACACTTTTTTCTGCAGCATTCAAAGCCGCGGGAAGAAGGACACATACTACTAACAAAACGATTTTTTTCATAACGATTCCCACAGTCACTAATAATAGATGACAGGCATCACTATCCCTTCTAGCCCGAATTTCTCATGAACATTGTGCCAATTTCTTACATTAGACGATATTCCAATATGTTCAAGCAGGATACTTTCATAAGAAAACCATACACAATGTTCACCGAAGGCCAGCCGATCTTACCGTGCCCGGAGTCTCACTTCGTTCGCTTACCT
>JAZBNU010000549.1:0-12389 GCA_036350815.1 Desulfopila sp. | reverse complement strand
TATGAAAGTATCCTGCTTGAACATATTGGAATATCGTCTAATTTAAGAAAATTGGCATAATGTTCATGGAAAATTCGGGTTAGACATACTCTTTGAGAAAGCAACAGTCTTTTTCAGGTGCTGATTATCTTATTGGAAACATCGTTCAACTGAGACACAATGAATACTCAAAGAATCAGCAGCTCTTTTGTTTGACGGCGGAAACGGCTGCGAAGGCGGGAAGAGGTGCTTTCTCAAATTTCAGTTTTACTGCACAAAAAAATCGAAAAGATACTTCGACGCAGTTGCAGCAATAATGACGGCCAGCATCCACTTTATAACCGTGGCGGATATATGTTTCTGGCAATGGGCGCCGAGATACATTCCGGCAATACCTCCTATGCCGAAAAGAAAACCGAGAAGCCAGTCCGGCGCTATGGCAAGTTCAGGGTAATACGGTGCCAGAGCCTGATAAAAATAAACTCCGGCAATGGAAGTGACAAAAGTTCCCATCAAGGCTGCGCCGGCAACGGTATATACAGGCAGACGGAAAAAAGCGACCAGGAAGGGCGCAACTATCGCTCCTCCGCCAATGCCGTAAATACCCCCAACAACACCGACGACGAGACTAAGAGAAAAAATTCCCCAGAATGGCACGTCGAACTTTTCGCCATAAAAGGTGTATCCCAATCGTTTCAGAGTAAAATGTGTAATGGTGACGCCTCCTGCCCCGCCCGTGTTCCCTGGGTCACTCTGTGCCGCGCCCCCATGCTTTCGCACCAATTCCCGAAACCGCTTTTCTGCTGTTTGCGAAGATGAATCCCCCTTTCTGTTCTCAGTAATGAGACTCTTGGCCATGCGATATCCGATATAGAATAACACAGCGGAGGCAAACAGTTTGAAATTCTGGACATCAGGCAGATAGACGATCCTGACATAGGCTCCGAGAAATACCCCTGGGAGAGTACCGGCTATCACAACCCAGGTGAGAGGCCAGACCATTCTGCCTTCCCGCCAGTAACGATATACACCACTGGGGATAGCAACAATATTATACAACTGATTGGTTGCACTGACCGACGGATCAGCATAGCCGAGAAATGATACCTGAAAAGGCAAAAGGAGAAAAGCGCCGGAAACGCCCCCCATGGAGGAAAAGAAAGAGACGACAAGACCAATCAGCGGAGGAACCCATACAGCTACTTCAATTCCTGCAGTTTCAAAATACATGGCAGCCTCAGGTTGGTTCAAAGGTAGACCGCAACTAACAATCACGTAATTATATACAATCGTGATTGTATCTGTCACACGGAGACAGGTCAAGATCTTTCCGTAGGATTTTTCCTGCAATTGTGCTAAATTTTACGATTGCTTGATTTAAAAAAAATCGAACCACTCGCGTACGTAAGCCTCCTTTTCTACCGCGGCAAGAACCTCAGATACTAGAAAAATCAATGGCTAAAACATTCAATCATGGGCGCATAGTTTCCAGCACCGAGAAAATGTGTCTCGACTCCGCTCAACTGAACAGTCTTGAAAAGTCTTTCCGGCACTGGGCAGACAGTGCAAGCCGCACCGACATTCGTCTTGCCCGCCGGCGTATCTTACTCGTATTCCTTCTCATCCGTTACACCGGGGCGAAACTCAGTGAGGTACTGGCACTGAACCTTGATACAGATATTGATTTCACACACCATTTTGTCACATTTCCTGCCACTCCCACTGTCGCAGGCTCTCTGCCGCGAGAGATTCATATTGCAAAGAAGCTCTGTCGTGAAATTCGTGAGATATCAGCGTCGTATCCTGAAAACAGGCAAGAGTCAAGCCTGCTCTCTATCGACCCGGGGTTTGTCCGACGAAAATTCTATGAGCGCGCTGAAGCCTGTTCTTTTGCCAAAAAGATGGGAGGACCGGAAATGATTCGCAAAGCCAGAGCTGTTGAACTCCTCCGTGCCAATATGCCTCTGCCCGCCGTGCAGATGATGCTGGGACACTCAACCCCAAATCTGACTTCTTCCTATGTTTCCTTCTCGCAGGAAGAAATTCGCAGAATTACAGGGATTTTTCTCCACAGGGAGTCGATACGACAAACCAGCGCGCGCAACTCATTTTTTGGTAAGATCGTCACTGTCGAGCAAGGAACAATCCAGACTCGGGTGGTTTTGCAGACGCTGAATGGATTGCAGATCACCACGGTTATTACCCGAGACAGCCTGGAAAAACTTGGTTTATCGCCAGGTGCATTGATTACCGCTGAAGTAAAAGCTCCATCGGTCATGCTGCATTGCGGAAAGCAGAAACCTTTCTGCAGTGCGGAAAATGTTCTCAAAGGGCTGATTTCTAAAATAACACAAGGTAAGGTCAACAGCGAATACCTTGTCAAGATAGATGAGACAACGGAAATCTGTGCGATAGTCTCCACCGCCCGAAGCCGGGATCTCAACCTTAAGACAGGAGAACAGGTCTGGACTCTGTTCAACTGTTTCGCCGTGGTCCTCCATGCAGAATAACCCAAAAGCAGCGTAAACCGTCACTGAGCCTTTTCACGTGTCAAACCATGAACGTGTACGTTTGCAGAAGCTCACCAGCATCAGCATGACCGGGACTTCAATCAAGACTCCCACCACCGTTGCCAGCGCAGCGCCCGAAGAGAGACCGAACAACATTACGGCTGTCGCAATAGCTACCTCAAAGTGATTGGATGCCCCTATCATTGCGGCAGGCGCGGCATCTTCATATTTGAGTTTAAGAAAATATGCCGCTCCGTATCCCAAGGCAAAAATCAGAACTGTCTGGAGAAAAAGCGGAATTGCAATCCAGATGATAGTCAACGGATTTGCTGTTATCACTTCGCCCTTAAAACTGAAAAGCAGCACCAGAGTAATGAGTAATGCGGTTATGGTCACTGGAGTGAGGACACCGAGAAATTTTTCTTTAAACCATTTCTCCCCCCTGGTCTTTATAATCAGATTCCTGGAAAAATAACCAGCCACAAGAGGCAGGGCAACATAAATACCAACGGAGAGGACCAGCGCCTGCCAGGGAATGGGAAGCTTTCCCACACCGAGGAGATACCCGCCTAAAACACCATAGAGAACCAGCATGGTGAGAGAGTTGATAGCAACCATCACCAAAGTGAGCCCGTCATTCCCGCGGGAGAGATACCCCCAGACCAGAACCATGGCTGTGCAGGGTGCAATGCCTAAAAGAATGCAGCCGGCAAAATAACTGCGCCAGAGGGGTATTTCGAGCATTTTGACACCTTCCTCCAGGACAACTACTCCTGCACCGTGCTGGGCCCCCACCGGCAGATCAAGGCCAAAGGGCATTTTAACCAGATCTACGGCATCCACCCCGATAAAGGATTTAAGAAGATACCCGAGAAAGAAAAGTGAAATGGCATACATGGTAAAGGGTTTGATGCACCAGTTGATGAAGAGGGTCAGAAAAACCGGTTTTCCGCTTTTCCCTGCCTGCACAACCGAGGCAAAGTCAATTTTTACCATAATGGGATACATCATAAAGAACAGGCACACCGCTATGGGGATGGATACCACCGGAGCTCCGTTCACAGTGATGGACATGCCATCCAGAGTTGCGGCCAGATCAGGGGCCAGCTTCCCCAGCAAAATACCGCCAACAATACATAAACCGACCCAGACCGTAAGATAACGTTCGAAAACGCTCTTCATTTTTCGATCGCCGGCATCACTGTTCACGCTACTCATAGATCTCTCCTTTCCATAAAACTGTCATGTCAATTTCTCTACAGGTTTTTCAAGCGGATATACTGCCAATACTTCAGGAAGGGTCGCAACGAATGCTCTGATTTCGTCTCTTACCCTGCGATAACAATCGAGCTGATCCTCTACACCTGCACCTCTTTCAGCCAGTACGGCTGCCAAGCGCGGGGGATCTTCAAAGCCTTTGTGGATTTTTCGCCCCGGCAACCAGGGACACGTTTCGGCGGCATGACCGCACAGAGTAATTATCCAATCAAATTCCTGCACAACAAGCTCGCTGAGATTCTTCGATCTCTGGTGTGCTATATCAACCCCAGCCTCCGCCATCACAGCGATAGCCTTCGGATTCACACCATGCTTTTCTATTCCTGCGGAATAGGCCTCTATCTCATCATTTTTGAGATACCGAGCCCACCCCTCAGCCATTTGACTCCTGCACGAATTGCCGGTACAAAGGAAAAGGATGGATGTTCTGGGGCGGGATGGTGATTCCATGTTTTCTCCGAGGGATCTACTTTCGTTTTTCTCTTTTACAAACAATCTTTCCTCTTTTTTTCCAGCAGGTGCTTTTGCAAATCAATCTGATCTGACACACAGACTGAAAGCTTTGTGAAACTTGTCAGGTTTTTTTTCCTGATTCCTTTCTGCAGAACTGACTCATGAAGCTGGTAATACATCCACTTTCCTTTCCGCCTGCCAGACACCAAGCCATTATTACGTAAATATGCCAGATGACGCGACACCGTCGATTGAGGCAACTTCAGAACTTCCATAATATCGCAGACACAAAGTTCACCATTACGAAGCAGCCCGAGAATACGCAGCCGGGTAACATCTCCAAGCGCCTTATACATCTGGGCAGTATCTGCAATTTCGGTATCGCTCCGCAGAAAGGCTTCATCCATCACAACCCCCTCATTCATCACGCTGGATAAAAGACAAACACAAAAAACATTTAATCCGCATATGCGGATGTGTCAATAGGTAAAGATGTCCATCAGGCTCTACCTCAAAGATAGCCTTTACGACTTTTGGAAATTACACTGGCTGTTGCGGGAAGAGGAAAGCTGCTGTAGGTTTGAAACTCAGCTACGCAAAGCTATAGTATCTTTGGGTTTGATTTCGCCACCGACAAGTACCTTGGCAAAAACACCTTCACGGGGCATGATACAATCTCCGGTCAATTTTTTTATGGCGCAGCCGTTGTTGTGGCACTCCTTGCCGATCTGGGTAATTTCCACAATGACATCAGCGCCTATTGCAAGCTGGTCACCGACGGACACCGCGCCAAGGTCAATCCCCCTGGTTATGATATTCTCTGCAAAAGCACCTTTTTTCAAAGTCGGCATGGATTCCTTAACGGTATCAATACTCTCTCCGGCCAGCAGGGAGACCTGCCGATGCCAGTCGCCTGCATGGGCGTCGGTTTCTATTCCCCAGTGCGCCCGCAAAACAACTTTATTCTCTTCTTTTTTAACAACACCTTTTTTTTCACTGATACAGACAGCCTCGACATATGCCATACCTGCTCTCCTTCAACTTGGTAGCAAAAACCACATTATGGATTACGGCCACCTTTTAAGAGTAATATTGCTCTAACTTCTATGACTCCATCAAACATGGTTCCCGCAGAAAATCATACCTGTACACATCTATTCTCTCACCTGCCCTGAGTCTTTGACCAGGTTCCAGAATGATATAGCCGTCAGCCTGCGTCAATGAAGTCAGCATATGCGATCCCTGCCGGGCTGCATGAGTAATAAAATATCCACTATTGGGGCACCACTGCAAGCGCACCCTTATCATATTGGGACGTTTAACGTTATTGACAATATCATCCCGGGCCTCTCCTGAAACCATCGGCCAGCCAAATGCAAGGCCGTTAAGCGCGGTGATCACCGGTCTGACATAGTGCGTAAAGCACATGAAAGCCGACACAGGGTTCCCCGGAAGACCAAACAGCAGTGTCTTTTCTTTGCCGGCAAAATATAGAGGTTTGCCCGGCTTTTGCCGGATCTGCCAGAAAAACGCGGAATACCCATTATCTTCCGCCGCTTTTTTCACATGGTCATGACGACCAACGGAAATACCACCGCTGCAGATAATGATATCGGCGGAGGTTTCGTCAAGGCTGCGCCGAGTTGCCTCTGCATCATCACTGACCCGAAGGGCGCGTGTCACTTTTCCCCCGGAATCTTCGATAGCAGCACGAAGCATGATCATATTGGAATCCCTGATCTGATCATCTTCGATTTTCTCACCAACCGAGACAAGTTCGGAGCCTGTAACCAGAAGAGCCACCTCACAGGGTTTGCAGATACTGACTTTTTCGATGCCGACAGCGGCAAGAAGCGCCGCAGCAGCTGCAGTGATTCGCTTCCCTCTGTTAAGCAGCAACTCTCCTTCTGCAAATTCCTCCCCTTTGTAACGAACATCCTGGCCCCGGCTCCGTACAGCTTTGACATGAACAGTATCACCTGTCTCCGAGGTATCCTCTACCCGGACTACAGTATCACATCCTCGAGCCAGAACAGCCCCGGTACTTATACGCACGGCTTCTCCGGGCTTGACCTCATTTTCATACTGCAGGCCTGCCTGACTTTCTCCAACAATTTTCAAAGCGACAGGAGATTGCGTGCCCGCTGATACAACATCCTCCCACCGTACCGCGTAACCGTCCATGGCAGAGCTGGTATATCTCGGAGAAGGTTCAGGTGCTATAACATCTGCAGCCAGATATTTCCCGACACTCTGCTGCAGAGAGCAATCCATCGGGGTGACTTCAGGAATGTTGGCCCGAATGATCTGTAGAGCCTCAACAATAGAAAGAATATCGCTGTTACCTTGCTGGATGTGTTTTTTTTCAGTCATATTCGTCGTATATATTTTTACAGGAAGAACATCTAGGAACAACTCCTCAGGGAAAAATAAAAAGCCTTCACAGACTGCATCCACCTGAAAACGCTTGAAAGTGCTCCCGGATCTGGAATCATCCTCCGATTACAGCCATTGACGGCTCCGACTTTCTTAGCGATACAGCTTCGGCTGCATGACCGTCGACAAAACTTTTCTGCACAGAGCGTATAATCGCATCAGCAATGCCCTCGTCGTCACAATCTGAACGAAGCAGCGCCCTCAGATCAAGAACACCATTGTCATAGAGACAGGTTTTCAACATACCGGTTGCAGTAATACGAACTTTGTTGCAGGAGGAGCAGAAATGGCGAGAATTACCCTCGATCACACCAATTTTCCCTTGATAACCCGGAAGAGAGAAAATTCTTGCCGTAGTGGGCAGTGACTGTTCCACCTCCTTCATAGCAGGGAATATCCGCCGCAACCGGGCGACAAGGCGATCACGTTCATGATGTGCCACCGTACCCGAACCGGAAAAAGGCATTCTTTCGATAAAGCGTACGGTAACCGGATTATCCTTGCCCAGAGAAGCAAGATTGATGAGATCGCTATCTTCCGTATCCTCCAGCACCACAGAATTGACTTTAAGAGGAATAGCAAGAGCGAGAGCGGCATGAAATGTACGCAGAACATCGTCAAGCCGGTCCCTTCTGGTGATATTGAGAAAACGCTGTTTGTCGAGTGTATCGAGGCTCAGATTAATACCATCCACTCCCGCTGCTTTGAGAGCTTCGAGATGATGAAAAGTCTGTACGCCGTTGGTAGTGATAGAAAGGGTGCGCAATCCCTCCACTGAGCTTTTCAGCTTCAGAAGAAAGTTGACCAGATCACGGCGGGCAAAAGGCTCACCACCGGTTATGCGTACCTTAGATACACCTAGTGATGCGAAAATACGCACCAGGCGATGAAGCTCCTCGAAAGAAAGAATCTCCTCATGGGGAACAAGCACGACTCCTTCCTCTGGACAGCAGTAGCGGCAGCGCAGGTTACAGCGGTCGGTTACGGAAAGACGCAGGTAGGTTATTTTTCTGTTGTAGTTGTCGATCAGGCTGCGACTCTCTGTCGAAGCTCCACCGTTTTTACAAACAGATCCATCTGAAAAGCTGATTGGCATGGTTTCTCCTTTCCAATATCGGGAGGCCAGGTTGTTTCCAACAAGACCCTATCGGCCGCAAACCGTATCGCAAGACGTAGGTTTTCTGGCTCGGAGTTTTATTCTATTCTACCGTATTTCGAGTCTCTTTTAAACGCAAATCTTTCCTGGAGACGGTAGAAGCCGTTCGGTGACCCTCTGCAGTTATACTGTAAACATTCATTTCACCATTCGCTTGACCGCTGACGACACAGCGATTTCACCGTGAGTCCGGTATAGTTCATGATTTTTTTCTATATCAGGCAGGTCATAGAGATAATTCACCATAAGACCGAGCGATTGAGCCACTCCCTTATCAGAAAGATCTGCCGCCCAATTGATCTGTTCGATGCGGGCCCCATTCGTGAGATGGAAATTTGCCACCCGGTCGTAGACCTGCTCTCCCCTTTTTCCTTTGAGGAGGTAAGATGCACAGAGCCCAAGAACCATGGGTTTTAATTCTCTATTTTCTGCTCTATCGATCAAAACGGCTTTTCCAGACAAAACTTTAGCCAATATTGACTTGTCCGGTGTGTCACCAAGGATGACATCCAGCAATGCAGAATCGAACCCCTGCAGTTCTTCCGTTTCTTTCTGGTGACGCAGCCATTCTACAAATCCCGGGATGGGAGAGAGGGTACAGAATCTTTTCAGATTCGGCATTTTCGCTGCGAGATCAGTTACTACTCTTTTTATGAGGAAATTTCCGAAACTGACTCCGGCAAGCCCCTTCTGACAGTTTGAAATAGAATAAAAAATCGCCGTATCCGCTTTAGTTGGATCACAGGACGGTGCCTCTACGTCCAGCACTTCCTGGATATTATCACTGATGCCATTGACCAGTGCAACCTCTACAAAGATAAGCGGTTCGTCGGGCATACGTGGATGGAAGAAAGCATAGCAAAGCCGGTCATCTTTCAGCCTGTTCTTGAGATCCTGCCAGGAACGGATCTCATGTACGGCTTCATATTCAATGAGTTTTTCCAGTAATGCAGCAGAGGTTTTCCACGTGATCTGCTGAAGATCAAGAAATCCGACGTCAAACCATGAGGCCAGGAGGCGATAGACATCGAGGTCAAGGGCCCGCAAGTTGTGGTTTTCGCCTGCCCAGCGAATAAGCTCCACACGAAGATCAACGAGAAACTTAACCCCTTCCGCCAATTCGTTAAACTGTCGCAGCAGTTTACTCCGCGGAGGCTCAAGCAGATTGCGCAGCTCTATAGTTGCCTGCTGTACCTCCTCCTGGGTTTCCGCATCTCTTCTTCGTTTGATGGCCTCTTCAACCCGATCGTTATCAATATCATACTCAGCGGCCAGCACCTCAAGAA
Source organism: Desulfopila sp. (assembly GCA_036350815.1). GTDB lineage: Bacteria > Desulfobacterota > Desulfobulbia > Desulfobulbales > Desulfocapsaceae > Desulfopila_A. The sequence continues at coordinate 3,291 of JAZBNU010000549.1, read as the reverse complement.
AACGTCGTCTGCCGGCTTGATTCAAAACTGAATATGTTTTGCCCAGCTCAGCCGCGCGGGACCGGGCAGAAACCTCTCCCCCTCTACCCTCCAGACAGGCGTTTATGGCTTTTCGCAGCCGAGGCAGATCACTTTGCGGCAGATCAGCAGAAAATCTGTTTTTAAACACAACAGATTCACTTAGCGGCCAGATTTCCTGAATCCTCCTCAATGTTCTTTCCCACAGAGGCTCTTGGACTTCATGGGTATCACCCATCGATGATTCTCCTGTTTTCATTGTTCTGCAAGAGAGAATTCCTCAACCACTGAACTCCTCTTCTTCCTTGCCTGCTTCAGATAAAAAAAACTCAGGCCGAAAGCATCCTTTACGCAAAACTTTTCCTCTGCAGAGAAGCATATAATTCAGTATAAAAAAAGGCAAGACCATCATATGTTCTTTCAGCCCAGAGTACCCGTTATATTCACGCTCCGAAGCACGACGTCCTCACTCTTCCAGACGGCCTACAGCTTCAATAAGATCCTCCAGTGAGGAAAAAGAAGCCAGTTGATCCCTGGACAATACTACCTCAAGAGATTCGGATTTCTTCAACACAAGAGGGTACTCCATTTTCAAATCATACCGCTCTTCAAATTCGTCACGATGAAGAAACTCCATCTCAACCCCGCTGTTCTGTCGAAAATCTCTCCAAACCGGATTCTCTTTGAAGGTTCCGTGAGTTAAACTGCAGAGAAAACAATCGTAGTTTTGCGGACTGAAAAGCTTTATGCTTATGTCCTTGACGGTATTAATCACACCGCTATCCGCGTTATATACAAAAATCAACTTCATATCATCCTCCTTTCAAGATGGCCTGCCTGCGGGCAGAATAGAGCTTTTTCGTTTTTGAGTCTCAGAGCAGTACTGTTATTCCCTGATAGTGTCATGATGCTGTTGCAACTTCCCTATTTTAGCGGTACTTTGACTATAAGCATGTTGAGAAAGGTTTCACAGGCAACTCTGCAATGAAGTCGTTCCCGTAAACACGTACTTCAACCGCAGCAAATTTTAAAACCGGTGAAGATTATACCGGTGGAGTGCAAGTATGACGGTACAACATATTCAAGCACCCGGTGCTGTTGTCATGATCCGCCCTCACAGATTCCATGCCAACCCGGAAACAGCAACGGACAATGCCTTCCAGCGCACCGCTGTTGGTCTAACACCTGAAAGAATCGCGGAACAGGCCTATAATGAAGTCACTGCAGCAGCAAAACGACTTGAAAAAGAAGGTGTTCGCGTTCATGTTTTTGAAGACCGTGGCCAAAGGGACACACCAGATTCTGTCTTCCCCAACAACTGGTTTTCAACCCATCCCGGCGGTCATGTCGCTCTTTTCCCAATGTACTCCCCAAGCCGGAGAAGGGAGAGAAGAACCGACATCATCGAAATGCTTAAAGCAGACTATCGTGTCCAGGATGTCATTGACTACTCAAGCCTTGAGTTTGACAACCTTTTCCTCGAAGGAACCGGTGCCATGGTGCTTGACCATGTTGCCCGAGTCGCCTATACCGCGAAATCCAACAGGGCCGATGCCATAGCCCTGGAAAGGTTCTGCACTCATTTTAATTTTGAACCGATGGCCTTTGCCACTGCCGACCAGAATGGTAACCCGATTTACCACACGAACGTAATGATGTGCATTGCCGCCGAATTTGCCATGGTCGGCTTCGCCATTATCCGGGATCCCTCTCGTAGAGAAGAAATCCGGAGCCGGCTTGCAGAGATGGGTCGTAAAATCGTCGATCTCAGCCATTACCAGATCGGTGAATTTGCCGGAAACGCCATGGAACTGAGCACCCCCGAAGGCAGAATTCTGGCAATCTCCGCACGGGCGGCCGCCTCTCTTACCGACCAACAAAAAGCGGTCATAGAAGAGTCCGCCAGAATCGTTGCCCTGGATGTCCCTACAATAGAACTTGCCGGCGGTTCGGTACGCTGCATGCTCGCCGGCATTCACCTTGCCAAACGAGAATTTAAAGCCACTTTATGAAAACCGACCTTCACAGCCTCATCGACGACAACCCGCTGATTTTAACCGAATGCGCCATCTCCGAACGCCTGCGCCACCATGAAGGAGTCCAACTCCACCCGACACTCTTCAACACGCCCCTGATTTATGACAGCAGAGGAGAGGCAATAATGCGTGATATATATATGCAGTACCGCAACATTGCCCGAAAAGCTCATCTCCCTATACTGCTGTGCGCTCCTACCTGGCGACTCGACCAGCCGCGACTGCAGGAAGCAGGTTTTGATGACTCGCTCCTGGAGGATGCCGTTACGTTCATGCGCCGATTACAGAATGATTCTCAGGATCCATTTTCTCCATGTGTTTTAGGAGGACTTATCGGTCCTAAAAACGACTGCTACTCTCCGGAACAGGCCCTCTCGATAGAAGCCGCCGAAAAATACCACAGCCGGCAGATAGAAAAACTCGCCATGGCCGGAGTCGAATGCATCGTGGCTCAGACTATCCCGGCTCTCTCTGAGGCCATGGGAATGGCTCTGGCTCTGGCATCTTCTCGAATTCCCTACATAATCAGTTTCGTCATCAACAGATCCGCTGAAATACTTGACGCAACCCCGCTTCATAGCGGCATCCTGCATATTGACAATCATCTCACCACCCCACCTCTGTGCTATATGGTAAACTGTGTCTATCCAACATTTCTTCAACCAGAAAAACAGCCTCGGGACATGTTCGACCGTCTCCTGGGTATTCAGGCCAACAGCTCATCGCTTGATCATTCGCAGCTTGACGGCTCAACAGCTCTACACCAGGACGATCTGCAGCACTGGGGTGACACCATGCTTAATCTCAACAAAACCTACGGCATTAAAATCCTCGGCGGATGCTGCGGCACCGACAACCGCTATCTGCAGTACCTTGTCGATAACGTGATTGACAGCCCTACCGCCGCGGCACGTTCTGCTATATCATAAACATATCCTTTGCTTTTCACTTGAAAATGTTTCACCAACAGAGGCTCAGGGAAAAAAAGAGTCTCTTTCGCCGCTCCCTTTCCTGGCTCCGTCATTGCAGTGAATATGAGTGAGATTGGAGGGCAGCTTCTCTGCCAGAAAGACGCTTTTCTCTGTGCGGCCCTGGGTGCCAGAATAGACATCGCCTTCCAGCGAAAACTCGGTACAGGATTTTTTGGAGGCGAGGGATTCATTCTACAAAAACTGCAGGGGGACTGAATGGCCTTTATCCACGCAGGAGGTACAGTCATCAGAAGAGATCTCAATGG
>JAZBNU010000548.1:0-4158 GCA_036350815.1 Desulfopila sp. | reverse complement strand
CTAATCAAGGAGATCGTCACCTATCCGGTTGATATTCTCCGTCGCACTTTGAAGTTGCCGTTTAACCTTGTGGAAAAAATGGGCCTACAATCTAAGGAAACAGATGTTCCAGCATCAACACAGTGATGCACTCTAAGTCTTTCCCTTTTTTGCACTTCTGCTGCTGTGGAGGCAGACGCTGACACCAACAAATGAAAAAGATTGGGCGCTTGATGTGGCAAGAATTTCCCATGGCGAAATTCAAGGAAACACTCTCGCTATGTATAACGTGAGAAGTTTTGATTACAAAAGTGAAACACTCTTTCACCAACATTGGGAAACAAGAAATTATAATCTTAAAAATCTTCAAGGAATGGACATTTTCCTCTCGTATTGGGCGTCAGATCATATCGCACACATAATTCTCAGTTGGGATTTTGGTGAAGATGGTCATCTACCAATATCGATTGAAACCAGGAAAGATCTGACTCAGGAATATTCCTCAATTAAAGGATTTTTTAAGCAGTTTGAAATGTGTTGTATAGCTGCAGATGAAAAAGATATTATCAGGCTGAGAACGAATTTCAGAAAAGAGCGGGTGTATCTCTATCGACTTCAGGTGTTACAACAGGCTGCACGGGCACTTTTGGAAGACTATCTTGCTAAGATGAATAGTCTGGTCGACGAACCAGATTTTTATAATGCTCTTTCGCACAATTGTACAACTACAATTCAGATCCATGCCAATGCCATCCGGGCTGATAGACCTCCACCACTGGATTGGCGTCTTATTGCGAGTGGACATGTTGATGAACTTCTCTATGACCGAGGAGTAATCTCATCGAAATTACCCCTTGCTCAACTGCGAAAAATGAGTCGAATTGACTTGATAATGCAGAAAGAGGGCAAGGACGACTTTTCCAACATAATGCGCCAACATATAGAGAAAGATTGCGTTAGGAATGGTGTTTTTAAGTAAAACAGCAATTAGAGGTATCAGATAGAAAAAGATCCAGGCACCGGAATAAATCTATCGCTATGAAAAAAATAATATGGCTGGATGAATATTTTTTGTGGTGAACTGTAGGAGAGGGGAAAGCGAACTGTAATGTGGTTACAATGCGGTTACAAGTTTTGGAAAAGAAAAAAGGGTTACAAGCCGTAAGCCTGTAACCCTTTGATATTTTTGGTAGCGGGGGAGGGATTTGAACCCCCGACCTTCGGGTTATGAGCCCGACGAGCTACCGAACTGCTCCACCCCGCGATGCGAGGACCAATATACAACGAAGATTTATAAAGTCAATGGCTATTTTGGCTGTTCTTTTTCTTTGCGGGCTTTTATGAGAGAGTGCAGCGGGGTCACTATCTCATCGGGCAGGGGGGTGAGCCTGCCCTGCCGGTTGACCGAGGCATGGATGGTGTAGCCTTTGACCAGCAGCCGGGGCCGGTCGAGTTCGGGGTCGTGACGGGTGATGCGGTAATGGATACGGATGGATACTTTTTTCAAGGTATCGATCGAGGTCTCAATGGTGATCAGATCGTCATACCAGGCTGGAGCCTTGAAACGGGAAAAGCATTCCGTGACCGGCAGTACAATGCCGAGCTTTTCTATGTCGCGGTAGCTGCATACCCAGTCGCGCATCATTTCGGTCCGGCCGATCTCAAAATATCTGAGGTAGTTGGCATTATAGACCACGCCTGCGGCATCGGTGTCGCCATAAATAACCCGGTACTGTACCCGGTGAACAGGTTCCTGCATTGTCAGTTGCATGGCTGCTGCAGGAGTTTGTTGATAAGCTGGTAACCGTTGTCGAGGTGTTCGATATCGGCCTGCTCTGCAGCGGATTTTTCCGAAAAAGATACAGCTGGGCCGGTTTTCTCGGCACGGGAATCATACAGCAGGGTCGGTACCGGGTCGATTGTATGGGTGCGCAGGGATATCGGGGTGAAGTGGTCCATGGTGACCACGACGCGAAAAGTCTCCTCCCTGCGGTGAAGTTCGTCGACAATAAACTGGACGATTTTCTGGTCGAAATCCTCGATAGCCTGAATCTTATTGGCGATGGAGCCCTGATGCCCCGCTTCGTCGGGAGCTTCAAGGTGGACGAAGACAAAATCCTCTGTTTCAAGTGCCTGCAGGGCAGCCTGGGCTTTGCCGAGATAGTTGGTGTCTATGAAGCCCGTGGCGCCCGGCACATTGATGACGTTGAGCCCCGCGTTAACCCCGATGCCTTTGAGCAGGTCCACGGCAGAAATCATGCTGCCGCACAGGCCGAAGCGTTCAAGAAACGTCGGCAGCTGCGGCATTTTTCCTTCTCCCCAGGGCCAGATCGCGTTGGCGGGCAGTTTTCCGGCTGCTTTACGACGAGTATTGACGGGATGATCCGCAAGAACAGCAGCACTCTCACGGAGGAGCTTCTCCCAGGGTGGATGTTTCCGGTAGTCTGCCAGGAACGAAGAGACGTCCTTCTCGATATGGTCATGGGGCGGAACGGTTAGCAGGTCAGGGAGTTCTCCTTTCAAAGTGAGGAGGTGACGATAGCTCACTCCGGCGTAAAAGTGAAACATGTCGCTGCCGCAACCTTTTTCCAGGGCATTTATGAGTTCCTCGGCTTCGCCGCTGCTGATATGGCCGGCAGTGAAATCCACCATCACGGTACGCTCGGTACGGCTAGCATCAAGAGTGACAAGGTTGCAGCGGTAGGCGGTCTCTTCGGGGCTGAGGGCAATTCCCATGCTGGCTGCTTCCAGCGGGGCTCTGCCGGTATAGTATCTGGCGGGATCGTATCCCATCAAAGAGAGGTTGGCGACATCGCTGCCGGGCGCGAACCCTTTCGGTATGGTGTTGGTGAGAAAAAACTCTCCTTTAGTGCAGAGAGCATCCATTGCCGAAGTTGCTGCCGCTTCAAGGGGTGTTTGACCGTTGAGCTCGTCAAGGGGATAATCGCCCATCCCGTCGCCCACCAGAATCAAGTATTTCATAACACCTCCAACAGGTTAATAGCCGTTCTGTTCTTCGATAAGAACCCTGATGGTAACGGTAGGGTCGGCACAGACCTGCAGGGCGTCAATTTCCTTGATAGCCTTCTGGACCTCGCTTTCCTTAGCCATGTGTGATCTGAGAACGATGAAAACGGGCTTGTCCTTGCCGCGGCTTTTCTGGATCATTGATTTTATGGAGATGTTGTTCCGTCCGAAGACCCCAGCTATCTGGGCCAGCACTCCAGGCTGGTCTACAACCGTAACACGGAAATAGTAGGGGCACTGCAATTCACCCATGGGGGTGATTTGCGGGGCCTGAATCTTTTCCGGCAAATAGGAAAGGACCGGGACACGATTGACGGCGTTGGAAAGGATGTTCCTGCCGATATCGATCACATCGGCAGCCACGGCACTGCCGGTTGGCATCATGCCGGCTCCCTGACCGTAGAGCAGGACATCTCCGACAATGTCGCCGCTGAATTGGATGGCATTGAAGGCGCCATGGATATTGGCAAGCATATGTGATTCCGGTACCATGGTGGGGTGGACACGGGCTTCCATATGGCTGCCGTGATTGTGGCTGATGGCCAAAAGCTTGATGCGGTAGCCGAATTCTTTGGCGAATTCGATATCGATGGGCTGAATCTTACTGATCCCCTCGGTGGTAATATGGTCAAGGTGGACATGTCTGCCATAGGCGATGGTCATCAGTATGGCGAGTTTGTGGGCTGTATCTATTCCCTCGACATCGTAGGTGGGGTCGGCTTCGGCAAATCCTTTTTCCTGAGCATCCTGCAGGACCTGATCGAAGGGATAGCCGAACTCTGTCATCTGGGTGAGAATATAGTTGGCGGTTCCGTTCATGATTCCGCGAATAGAGAGGATATTGTTGGCAACCAGCCCTTCCTTGAGAGCTTTGATAAGCGGTATTCCACCGCCGACGCTCGCCTCAAAACCGACTTCGACGTTGTTGGCCGCTGCCGCTTCGAAAATCTCTCTGCCGTGGGTGGAGAGCAGTGCCTTGTTGGCGGTGACCACGTGCTTGCCGTTGTTGATGGACTGCAGGAGAAAGGACTTGGCGGGTTCTATTCCCCCTATAAGTTCGACAACGATATCTAGAGTTTCATCTTCGATGATGTCGGCTGCATTCTGGGTAAATCCGACCTCTTGAAACTCTTCCGGCAGGTGCTGCAGGTT
>JAZBNU010000547.1:0-2723 GCA_036350815.1 Desulfopila sp. | reverse complement strand
CGAACCTTAGGAAAGTCAGGTGAAACACCTGTCATCAAATTACCGCAGAAAAGATCCATCGCCTCGTTTTTTATAGTAATAAACTGAAAAAGTTTCTCCCGATCAACGTCTTCAGGACATTTCCCGACTCCTGGTTTTAAAAGCGAAAAAAGATTGTAGGGACTGGTAAAATTCTTAGGTGTCACTTTCCCAATGGCCACGAGATACTCGTTTTCTTTCTGTTGGTTACGGGCAACCTCCCTGTCCATTAAAATCTGGGTACCATAATATCCACACAGCTCTTCGAGTCGGCTGGCAACGGCAAAACTGGAACCGAATTTGTGAACCCGATCTCCCAGTTCTGCTTCGATGATATCGCCAAGAAAAAGGCCCATGCGTGTCGCGGGAACCTGTCCGTCATCGATGGCCCTATTACAGCAGATAGCCGCCTGAAGAGCCCGTGTGCACAATTCCTCTGTTGACCCTCCAGGGCGCTTTTCAAAAACGATGATGGCACCATCACCGGCCGAGGGGTCGATGCTTAAAGGCTGAAACACCTCTACTGAAAGAATAGCCTGCAATTCTTTATAGTAAGAGGTAATAAAGTCACGTATTTCAGCAGGACGCATATATTGCGTCAACCTGGAATACTGCACCATATCCGAAAGAAGTATCACCACTTCTTTGCCAACACTCTCCATCATACTCCTGTCCAGTTGAAATATGTTCGTATCAGTACAGTTTTGAACACTACAATATGTTCTTGTCTTCCTTTTACTATAGATACCACAGAACACGCGTAATCCACGAGTCTATCATTACTCCATCCCTGCCGCACGCTGTAAAACGGCTATTTTTCTCTCAGCATTGCAGCAAGACCGCTGCTGCGCAGCGTTTTACGTGAAAGAGCTTTGACAAACACCTCTTTATCGGCGGAGATCCCAACCCCTTCAATGCCTCGGGTAATTGCTGTATACAATAATTCTCGAGAGAGAACCGGGTTGTCCTGATCCGGCAGAACAATCACCACAGTATCAAACTCGGACCCCTGGCTTTTATGAATTGTCATGGCATAAGCAAGCTGATACTGGGGTAAACGAAATGGTAAAAATGATTTCAATCCACCTTCGCCATCCTCAAACCAGATTTTCAGAAGACCATCCCTCGGATCGAGTAAACAGATGCCTATATCGCCATTAAAGAGCTGCAGACTATAGTCATTCCGGCCTATCATAACCGGTCTTCCCGGATACCATTCTTCTTCGTAGCCATAGCGGCGCATGACGTATTCTTCTATCTGCCTGTTCATAGTATCAACCCCATATCTGCCAACTCGCAAAGCGCATAAAATCCTAAATCTGCTGAATTCGGTAAAAATGGTGGTATACCTTTCAGGACTGCATGATGCGGCATACTCAAGATACTTGCCATATCCTTTATACAAAGCATCTCTTTGTTTCTCGCCAAGAAGCTGAAGCTTCTCATGGCTGTCTCCTTCCAGCAGGGACCAGGCTAGAGCAGAATCATTGCTGTTTACTGCTTCCGCCAGGCTCTTAATGGCAGTATCAAAGCGGTAGCTTTTCTTCAAGACAACCGTCTTGTCGGGAAAACACTGTATTAAATCGGAAAGCACAGCACCTGATTCCACCGAGGTCAACTGATCTTTATCGCCAATGAGAATAAGGCGGCAGGTCGGCGCAAGCGCATCCACCAGCTTGCTCATCAAGGCCAGATCCACCATGGAGGCCTCATCAACAACAACTACATCGTAAGGGAGAGGATTGCTCCTGTTGTGTCGAAACTGCACCGAGTTTCGACGAAAACCAAGCAATCGATGCAGCGTCGTCGCATCTGCAGGGATCGACCGTCGAATTTCCTCGGCAAAAACAAGGCCATCCACAGCGCCGACCACTGACTGGCGCAGTCTCATGGCCGCCTTGCCGGTGGGCGCTGCCAGGGCAATCCGTATTTGTGTCCCTAAGAGGCTGAGTAAAATTCCAAGAATCCGAACAACGGTAGTGGTTTTTCCTGTTCCAGGTCCACCGGAAATCAATGTCAAGGCACTGCCGGCTGCCAGTTGAGCACTTTTTCGCTGCAGATTACCACTTTTATCGGCAACACCGAAGGCTGTATCAAGAACCTGGCCGCATTCCAGTTGTTCTACTTCTCTGTCGGCCAATTGTCGTATGGCATACGCCAGCTGCTGCTCGTAATGATAGTATCTGTGCAGGTAGAGGCAGGCACCATAAAGAACCAGGGGGGTCTTTTCCCCATTTGACACCAGGGATGTCCGCCGGAGAATCACTTCATCCCCCCTGTCGACAGGAAGACAGCTGTTTCCCTCATCAAGAGCGGCGACCAGAGACTGGATCAGCAAACTGAATCGTTCTCTATCATGGCCTGAAAGGCCGGATTTTTGCACCAGCATCGCGCTGAGATGTATGCCGAGAAGGTTTTCCTGTAATTCAGTCATGACCCTGTATGAGTATTTTTAAAAGGTACGTCACAGTGCTATTTCACCTGATTCTTCTCAAAGAGCGCACTCAATCTGTCCAGTGTCTGTAATGCCGGTTTGTGAAAATAGATCCCATCCTGACTTGCGGCCATACCGCGCACAAAAAGATAAAAGACACCTCCAAAGTGACGCCTATGATCATACTCCGGCACAACATTCTGCAGATGACGATGCAGCACCACTGAGTACAACCATAACTGCAATCCATAATTATGCGAAGCCATAGCCT
>JAZBNU010000546.1:0-4153 GCA_036350815.1 Desulfopila sp. | reverse complement strand
GGGATATGATTGCGCCACGCTTCCTCGAGGTGAGCCTGGCTGGAACCGGAGCCCAGTCTGGTAGTGAAGATCTGTTCAGATCGTTTGTTCTGCAGAAAATACACCTCTATAGTGTCACCAGGCTGAACGGTGATGTTGCCTTCTTCATCAGTTAATTCTCCGGCTTCGAGAATACCTTCGCTTTTTCCTCCAACATCAAGGAAGATGTTATCCCCGCTTATTCCAGCGACAATCGCTTTGATCTTTTCGCCTGGAGTAAGTTTGCGGGGTTGCTTTTCTTCTGCCTTCAAGAGTTCTGCAAAACTGTCGCTCATTTTTTCCATCATTTTCTACCTGCTGAATATGTTCAAACTATTTAAGCTTTCGCGCTGCCAGTGCGAGAGCCAGAAATGTGTCGTTTTCCTGATAGAGAAGCTGTTTATTACTGAGGTCTTTAAAAAATTTCAAGATCGATTTTTCCGGGAGTTCAGGGAAGTGGTGTCTGATTTCTTCGAGATTTCGGATCACGCTGCAGAAAAGATAGAGTTTGCGTGAAGACCCTTTCAGGCGGTGTAGCAAGGGCGGAGCATTGTATCGCTCTTGGCGGATAAGAAGAAATGAACCGCCGTCACGATAGCTCAGAGGGGCAGGGTCTGATGATGATCTTGTCGCGTGAAATTTCTGCCAGCGGCCAATTTTTTCGCGCACGGGCTGCCAATGTTTCTGTTGTCTGCCTTTGTTTCCACGATAATCTTTTATGAGAAGGTCAAGGTGTTTTACTCTATTCTGAGGGAAAAGCTGCGCATTATAAGGATGAAGTATGACACTGTCGATCCCGTATTGCTCAGGGTTACACATAACCGCAGAGCCGGATCCCAAAAAAAACGCAGCAGATGAGAGAGGCCTGTAGGGAAAAACAAAATCAAGATGGGCCAATGTTTCCTGAGCCTCCTCTCCCGTGGATCCGGGAAATTCGAGAATCAGATTGCCGTCCAGATGTATCTGTTGTTCGGCGCAATATTTCATCACGGCAATATTTTCGATGACGGTTGTTCCTTTCTGCATGCGATTAAGCAGGGTGCTGGAGAGTGATTCTATTCCGACCTGAACACTGTTCAGCCCACCTGAGGCATAGAGGGCGAGCTTTTCTGGATCACGGATAGCTCGTATTTCAGCAAAAAAGCGCAGGTCAAGGTGGCAGCCGGCTGTAGCATTGAAGAATTTGTCTGTTTCCGCTCGGGGCAGAGCATTGTCACAGAAAGTAAAGTCAAGCACTTCGTGGAGGTTGATAAGGTGATGTAACTCAGTTAGCATTTTTTTTGCAGTTTTGTGACGGTAGCCGTGCCATTGCAGGTTGAGATTGCAGAAGGTGCATCTTTTCCACCAGCATCCCCGGGAAAATTCCAGAGGAACAGTCGGACTGAAGGGCTTCCCGGGAAAGACCTGTTCCAGTTCTCTGAAGTAGGGGCGATAATCGGGGGTCGGCAATTCATCAAGATTACCTATGGGGTGTGTAAAAGAAGGAGACGTAGTTTCCACCTCTGCAACTTCTGCGGAGGGGTGCTTCCTTATAGTCTGGAGAGAGCGGCACAGAGCTTCAAGCTGCTTTTCACCTTCTCCTGCAATTATATAGTCGATTTGCTCAAACTGCTGCTGAAGTGTAGTTCCCATGGAGCCGACGCAGGAAGAGCCTCCAAAAACAACAGGGATGCCGGGCATCTTTTTTTTGATCAGTTTTGCGGCCGTCAGTGAGGCAAAAAGCTGAGAAAAACAGATACTAAAGCCAATGAGAGAAAACGGGGCAAAGTCAGTGTTCTCAACCCAGCTGTCCAGAGAGCTCTGCAGCTTACGGGTGAGTGTATCGAAGTCGGCAGCGATGTTTTTCTTTTCACGGCAACGAGCCTGGAAAAGTTTACGGGCCTTTTCCCGATTTTCAGGGAAGAGGATTGCGGAATAGAGTGCCTCGCCCGCCCAGCTGTTTTTGCTCAGGTATGTATAGGTATCAGGCCCGATTATCCTGGCTGCATCAAGGTAGGGGTGGAAGCATTCCACTTTTACCGGGCTGTTGTCTTCCAGATAGGCCTTCAGGGCGCCCAGTTGTACCGACGGCCGGTTGAAGAGCGACCATGGCATGGAGATAAGAGCAATTGTAAAAGGAGAGGCAGTGGGTGTCATTATTCCTGGTTGAGAATTTCAGTGTCCGGCGGGGGGGTGAACTGAAAAAGTGTTTCATCGAGAAGTTTTCCCTCAACGGTCAGGCTGTTTTCTTCAATGTTGTTTAAGGAAAGCCGGGTGATGGTATCGAAATTATCTCGTATTTCCAAGGTATGTATCTGGTTGCTGTCGCTGAACCAAAGTTTGATACTCTGGGTCTGAGCGTTCGGTGCTCTGGGTATGAGCTGGATTGGAGAGTTGAGGTGGTTTCCGTCGTACCTTCCTGCTTCTTCTTCGCCCTGTATAATGAAAGTATCATCAATATTTCCACTCCCACTGAAAAAAGAGTATGTTACATCTTGCTGGAGCTTTTCTGCAGGTGCTATTATCATCTGGTTAAGCGAGGAAAAATACATGGTCAGGGTAGTACCGTCGCTGAGGATGACCTGTCGATCCGGTGTATCGTAGTCCCAGCGCATCAGGGCGGTGCCGTCCTGTTTAGCGAAAAAGGCACGGCCGGAGGCCTGGCGGGGCCTGCCGCTCATCTGGCCCTGGGTTTCCTGAGTGAAGGAAAAGCTGAGGCTGTCAAGTTCCCGGAGATGGTCCGCCAGCTGTTGTGCTGCTTTCCGCGGAGTAAGTGCAGTTTCATCGGCATACGTTTTTCCCTGATAGGTGAAGAGGGAAACGATACAGAGTACAACGAGAACAAGAAAGAATGTTTTATGACTCATGGTAAGAGAAACTCCACTGGGTGACCGAAAATTTTTGAGGCAATAGTATGGGCGCAATTGGTAATGTCGGAAAGGTAAAAGCAGCGCTTTCCGGATTGCTTATCGCGTAATATATCTTTCTGGGAGGTCAGCAGCTGCTGCAGAGTGTCGGCAACTTCAGTCGAGGAATCAATTAATGTGACCTTTCTTCCCATCCTGGCCTGTATTTGTGCCTTTAACAGGGGATAGTGCGTGCAGCCGAGAATGAGTGTGTCGATTTGCCTCTCCTTTAATGTGTGGAGATAACGTCTGATAATCATTTTTGTTTCCCGCTTATTGGTCCAGCCTTCCTCCACGAGGGGCACGAGAAGGGGGCAGGGAGTGGAAAACACTTTGCAGGCCGGGTTGAGCCTGCTGATGATCTCCTCGTACACGCCGCTTCTGACCGTAGCCCGTGTGCCTATCAAACCAATCCTCCCTGATTTCGAAACCTTTACAGCCATTTGTGCTGCCGGAGCAATAACTTCCACAACGGGTACATGGAATTCAGCGCGTAAATGTTCTGTGGCGACGCTGGCAGCTGAATTGCACCCTATTACGATCAGTTGTGCACCTTTTTTAAGGAGAAATTCGGTATTACGCAGAGAGTAATCAATGATGACATCGGCACTTTTGGTACCGTAGGGTGTTCTGGCCGTGTCGCCAAAATAGAGAATTGAGTGATGAGGCAGCAGTTTCTCAACGGCACGCACAACCGTCAAACCACCAATTCCTGAGTCAAATATTCCAATCATTCCCGGATACGCTGGATAATGTAATGCCATATTGATCTGCTGTAGCCGATCCGTTGGATGGAGATGTATACCAGAATTGGTCAACAACAACAAGGTTGACCTCTGTTCCCTTGTATTTCTTCCATGTGGGATTATGTGATGTTCTGATGATATACACGATACCTGTGAGTGACAAGATGCGCAATACAGTCTTTTGGGCAAACTACAGAAGAATAGGAATAGAGGTTTAGCCCGAATATTTCATGTAAAACCCTCGATGATGGTATTGATATACTATTATTCCTGGCAATTATCATTGCGTTTATTCGAGAGTTCTGTGGTACAATTTGTCCATTCGATGAGGAATTGTCCTCAACAGGTTTTTCACCCTTCGGGTGGCTCGATATGGCTCGCTACCCGGCGTCGCTTTTGCGACATGCATACAACACGTATAGCCTGTCGCAAGTCTCCTTGTCTAGCAAGTCATCTCAAGCCATGAAATATCCGGGTTGATATGTTTTCAGAAAGTGTTTTTGT
>JAZBNU010000545.1:0-3166 GCA_036350815.1 Desulfopila sp. | reverse complement strand
TTGATATCTACAATGCTTCCGGAATTTTATGCAATGAAGAACGATTACGGAGTTCTACGCATCTGAGTGGCTTTATTAATACGCTGGATGACGAAGATGGCGTATTGAGAAGGATTCCTCTGCTCATCTCTTATGAAGGTGCATTGTATCCCGGTCTTGCCCTTGCGACCCTGATGCACGCTTTGCAAACAGACACTATATCAGTCCAACGGGAAAAATTTGGTCTTTCTGTTAACGTTGCCGGCCATCGGCTGCCGGTTGCAAAAGATGGTACCATCCTGCTGCCTTTTTCCGGACCGGCAGGAACCTACCCCTATATTTCCGCTGTCGATATACTCACCGGTTCAGTACCGCCAGGCCTGTTGCATGATAAGATTGTCTTTGTCGGATCTTCGGCAGCGGGCCTGTATGATTTCCATCATACTGTTTTCGATCCAAATTATCCTGGTGTGGAAATTCTGGCTGTTGCTGCGGGGGGCATTCTTGAAGGAACCATTAGAGGAAAACCGACCCGGCACAAGGAGTTTTCGGCAGTGCTGTCTCTTCTGACGGCCATTGCCGTCATTCTTCTCTTTGTTGCAGCCAATCGACCGGTGCAGACAATTATTGGAATAGTCATCCTTCTCCTTGTGATACTGACAGGAGGATTTGCCGTATTTTCCGTAGCGAGGATCAGTCTGTCGTTGGGTGCACCTTTTCTTACGGCTTGCATTCTGTTTACGTTTTTCTCTGTTGTACGATACGGAATGGAAAGGAGAATGAGCTATCTCTGGTTTGAGAAGATGGCAAGATCCCAGCAGGTTACTCTGGAAACAATGGCAATGGTCGTGGAAACACGAGATTATGAAACCGGAGGACACATCAGAAGAACACAGCATTTTGTTAAAATGATAGCTATGCAGCTTTCTCTATCCGGCCACTACAACCACATCCTGACTCCTGAGTACATTGAGCTGCTGTTCGTTTCAGCTCCCTTGCACGATATCGGCAAGGTTGGAATACCTGACTATATTCTATTGAAGCCCGGTCCCCTTGATCGTGAAGAATTTGAAAAGATGAAGCGACACACAGATTATGGCAGGCACATACTGATAAATTCCGGAAAACGTCTCGAGAGTGATAATTTTCTTGAACTCGCCTGCGAAATTGCTGAAAGTCATCATGAGAAATGGGACGGCAGCGGATATCCTCTGGGGCTTGCAGGTGAGGATATCCCACTGTCCGGCAGGATTATGATGGTTGCTGATGTCTATGATGCTTTAACTAGTAAAAGATGTTACAAATCTGCTTATTCTCATGAAAAAGCGTTTCAGATTCTCAAAGCCGGCCGGGGAACGTTTTTCGACCCCTTGATTCTCGACGCTTTTCTACAGCTGGAAAAGGATATTATCACTATTCGTGAACGAATTCTTGATTAGGTCGGATAATTCATGGCTTTCGAGTCTCAAAAAGATGCATCTGACCGTCTTGACTGAATGTTGAAACACGGTGTTATGATGAAAGGATCACCGTATGGTTTCAGTGCAGTTTTTCCCCATCTTTGCCGATGAGACGCTCTACCCCACGTACCCCGATGTGGCAGGCTGTACATCGTGTATTCGAAGCGAAAGCAATGCTGCCGTCGTGACAGACCCCGCAATATTTGCCGTCGTACATAGCGTCCATAGTGAAGTCATCATATTCTTCGGCACCCCCGGCATACATTTCAAATACGCCATCATGGCATTCATCGCAATCAAGCGCGAATTCCATAGTATGGCTTTTATGGGAAAAAATGACTCCGCGTACAGGTTTTTCCCAAATAACAGGTGCTTCCGGGCCGTAAAGATCCTCGTCATATGCCTCTTCGGCGTTGTTTGCTGCCACAAGATAGGCGGCTTGAGTGAGAAAAGCCAGAATAATTACTATGATCGCCAGCCTTTTCATGAATGTTCTCCTCGAATGATAAAACCTGTTATAAGCACGCTTGAATTGTAATTCGGGGTGGATCTGTTCGGAAAATCTTTCATATTCTATCGGGGCAGTAGGAGTTATGCGTTCGTATAGTACACGTTTGGCAGAGCACCTGTCTTGGGCCGTAATACCCATACAATGGTTTCTGGAGTATGCAGCAGAGTGTATACCCTGCTACTCTCATCCGCCAGATCACCAAAGACCCTTACATCCGCAGGACAGGCGGTAACACAGGCAGTTTCCTTGGCGCCTTTGGAGAGAAGAGTATCATAGCAGAAATTGCATTTATCCACGAAACGTCCTTCCTCTTTGAAGTACCTGGCATTATAAGGACAAGCAGTCATGCAGGTTTTGCATCCGATACAACGTCCTGGATTCATCATGACAATCCCGGTAGTTTTATCCTTCCAGGTTGCGGTAGTGGGACAGACACGCACACATGGAGGACGGTTGCAATGATTACAGAGTATGGGCATAAAGATGGTTTCATACCTGCCTCCGGTGATGGCGCGGCGTCTCTCGAGAATGTCGGTTCGGTATCCATACGAGGGAACATTGTTGGTGGCATTGCATGCTTCTACGCAGAGTTCGCAGTCAATGCAGCGATGTTCCCTGATAACCATGGTATAATGTGGTGAATATGAATATCTGCCTTTTGGGGGGACAACTTCTGCCGCCTCTGCTTTACTGAGCGGTGTTAGTGAGAGTATTTTGCCACTTAAGTAAACCCCGGTGATCAAAAAACCAAGTCTGAGAAATTGCCGTCGTTCTATTGAAGGGATATTGTCTATGCCTTCGTTTTTCAGTTGCTCAAGTTCTTTAAGCTTCATGCAAAACTCCCGGATGTCCAATCAAGAATTATGTGTTGATCTGAAAGTATGACATAACAGGTCTGCAGTGTTCAGTGACCTTCAGAAACATGTCCACGAAACAGCTTTTCTCCAAGAAACAGGAAAAAGAGGCAAAACGTCAAACCGCTGGCTGCGACCATCAGTTCATGCAGAGTAGGTTGATAGCTGAATAACTGAGGATAGTCCACCAACCCCATTCCGTAATAATGCGGAATAGCCTGACCAAGAATGACCAGATCATAGCGCATAGCGAAAATCCCCAGTATGGTACAGAATGAGGCAATGAATAGAGCTCCCATGTTTTTCGCACGGACAACGAGAATAATAATGAAGGGGATGACCATGCCAAATGCTATTTCACC
>JAZBNU010000544.1:0-3602 GCA_036350815.1 Desulfopila sp. | reverse complement strand
TTTGGTTAACAATTAAAAAAAGAAAATAAGCAATTTGGCTTTACAGATTTAGGAAAAAAGGGGGCAATCATGAAAAAATGCATTTCTCTTCCACTCCGCTTAGATTGCTTCTTTATAAAAGATCGGTATGCCACGTAAAGCTCGTATAGATGCCCCAGGGGCATTTCATCATATCATCTGTCGTGGAATAGAGCGCAGAAAGATATTTTATGATAATGCCGATCGTGAAAATTTTCTTGAGCGTTTCGCAAGTATCTTAATCGAAACCTCAACACCCTGCTACGGATGGGCCTTGCTGCCCAATCATTTTCATTTGCTGCTGAGAACCGGCAATGCCTCGATTAGTACTGTGATGCGACGGCTGCTGACCGGCTATGCGGTCAGTTTCAATCGGCGTCACCGTCGCCATGGCCATCTGTTTCAAAACCGATTTAAGTCTATTTTATGTCAGGAAAATGTGTATCTAAAGCAACTGGTGCGCTATATTCATTTGAATCCTTTGCGGGCGAAAGCCGTTAGTCAGCTTAGCGACCTGATAAAATATCCTTACAGCGGGCACAGTGCCATTATGGGCAAAATTAAAAGAGATTTTCAACATGTTGATTATGTGCTGCGCTTATTTGGAGAAAAGATTGTTGCGGCACGCAGAAGTTACCACCAATTTGTTAAAAAGGGAATTGATCAGGGACGCCAGCCGCAGCTGGTAGGAGGGGGATTGCTCAGAAGCAGCGGGGGCTGGAGTGTTTTAAGAGCACTGAGCCAGGCTCAGGTGCATGTCAAAGGCGATGAACGCATTTTAGGCGACAGCGACTTTGTTGAAGAGGTGCTTGCCAAACAGCAGGAGCAACTTGAACGGCGCTACTGGCTACAATCTCAGGGCTATAATCTGGATCGAGTCGTTAAAAGGGTTTCTGAAGTGTTTAATATAGAACCTACAGAGATTCGAAAACCGGGTAACCAACCCTTGCGGGTGAAAGCCAGGAGTTTGGTCTGTTTTTGGGCGGTTAGGGAGCTGAGGATGAGCGGAACAAAAGTGGGAAAATTTTTAAAATTGACCCAATCGGCAGTAAGCCGGGCCGTAAGGCGCGGAGAAAAGCTGGTTGAAGAGCTGAATTTAACATTGATAGAATAAAGAACTGCATAAATTCATGACCGTCCCCTTTTTCCCAACCGTCCCCTTTTTCCCAACTACGGTCCCCCGAACTTTCGTTACACAGGGTCGAATCCTACTGTGCACGTATGGAATTTTGGATGGCCTCTTGCTTCATTCTTATACGATCCTGAATCAGGATTATTTGAATTTATCATAATATTAGTTATACTAAAATTTATTCTCAGTTAATATGGAAAAGTTGCACTATAAACAAAGGGGAATCACGTGAAAATTTTCAAAGATCGGGTCGCTGTAGTGACAGGAGCCGCTAGTGGTATCGGAGAGGGAATGGCAGAAACTTTCATCGAGGCCGGAATGAAAGTTGTTCTGGCCGATGTTGATGAAGTTAAACTTCAACACACATTTAAAACATTTCAAAATTCCGGAGCTGAGGTTCTGTGTGTGCATACGGACGTAAGCAAACCGGATCAGGTAGAAAACCTGGCAAACAAAACAATAGATGCGTTTGGAGCCGTCCACGTGTTATGTAACAATGCCGGTGTTGGATTTGGTGGGCGACATTCATGGGAGATTCCTTTTGAATGTTGGAGCTGGGTCCTGGGTGTCAATCTTATGGGTGTAATCTAT
Source organism: Desulfopila sp. (assembly GCA_036350815.1). GTDB lineage: Bacteria > Desulfobacterota > Desulfobulbia > Desulfobulbales > Desulfocapsaceae > Desulfopila_A. The sequence goes on along the minus strand of JAZBNU010000544.1, from coordinate 1,861 downwards.
GGGGTCCATTACTTTATGCCAATCATGCTTAAACAAGAGGAAGCTCACATAGTCAATACGGCTTCTATTGCAGGCCTCCTATCCAATGTCGTTAATATTCCATACGGTGTGAGCAAACACGGGGTTGTTGCTCTGACTGAGTCGCTGCATCACGAGCTTCAAATCCTCGGCGTCAATGTCAAGGTAAGTGTATTATGTCCAGGTCCTGTAAACACTGACATAATGGATTCGAGTGAGAGGAATCGCCCGCCTGATATTCCTGCTCCCCCAGAATTGTCTGAAGAAGAAGCTGTTTTCAGGGATGCCTATAAATCATGGATCGGGCATGGTCTTGATCCGAAGGTCGTCGGAAGACAGGTCCTTGAAGCGATTAAAAAAGAACACCTGTATGTAATTACAACAAATGACTTTGACGGAAATATTGAGCAGCGGATGAAAGACATTCTCAAAAGAAAAAACCTTGAACCCCCACAACCTCCAAAAGATTTGATGGCCATATTACAGGAGATTAGCAGTAAATCGTAATGTATGCTTCATTGATACCAATTGAATAATATTTTCAATAAATTTGTTGTACCTTCAGAGACTGTCGAAAAAGCCTAAATCTGTGATTTTGATGTATGTAAGTTGTTGATTTCATTACTTGCGAAATTACTAAAATCGCCATTATTTAACTTTTTCGACAGTCTCTCAACATATCTGCAAAATTGGCAAAATTTTGATATTCTCAACAAATCAACACTTTCAGAACCTCTGATAATTATTGACTAAATTCCATCTATTTGTTTATTAATATTACACCATTCTACCAGACCTGAAGCGGTTCACTAATTCCTGAATCGACTCCTGATTCTCATCAGACACTGCCTATTTCTGATTGATCCACATACTGAGTTACTTGTTTTAAAACCTTAATAATGGGGGTGCCGCTATGGCAGAAGAAGGTTTTAAACGCAAACTCGCCGCCATCCTCAGCGCTGACGCTGTCGATTACAGCCGCCTCATGGGTGATGACGAGGAGGCCACTGTCCGCACATTAACGGCGTACCGCGAGGTGCTTAGCACTCTTATCCAACAACACAACGGAAAAGTATTGGATACTCCAGGCGACAATTTACTTGCTGAATTTGTCAGTGTGGTCGATGCTGTGCAATGTGCTGTTGCAGTTCAAAAAGAGATAAAATCCCGCAATGACGAATTACCGGAAAACCGAAGAATGCAGTTCCGTATCGGTATTAACCTCGGTGATGTCATTCAAGAAGAGGGTCGGATTTATGGTGATGGTGTCAACATCGCTGCTCGACTTGAAGCATTGGCTGAGCCGGGAGGCATTTGCATTTCAAAAACAGCCTTCGATCATATTGAAAGTAAGCTACCCTATGGTTATGAGTTTTTAGGAGATCAACCGGTAAAAAACATTGCCAAACCTATCGGTGCCTATCGGGTCTTAATGGAGCCGAGGGTGACGGTTGCAGGTGTGGCGGAAAAAGATAAACGATCACCAGTGAAACGGATGCCCATTCTCATAGGGATTGCAACGGTGGTTGTGTTCGCAGTAGCTGTGGGAATCTGGCAATTCTACAGTCGTCGTCCGACAATAGAGCCTGTGGCTGTGGAGAATATGGCATTTCCATTGCCTGAAAAACCCTCCATTGCCGTGCTTCCGTTCGACAACCTAAGTGGTGATCCCACACAGGATTACATAGCTGACGGGATCAGCGAAAGCATCATTTCAGCTCTTTCCAAGATTTCTGAAATGTTCGTCATCGCCAGTAGTTCCACATTCACATATAAGGGCAAGCCGGTGAAAGTCCAGCAGGTCAGCGAGGAGCTTGGTGTGCGCTATGTACTGGAAGGAAGC
>JAZBNU010000543.1:0-3019 GCA_036350815.1 Desulfopila sp. | reverse complement strand
CCTGCTTGAACATATTGGAATATCGTCTAATTTAAGAAAATTGGCACAATGTTCATGAGAAATTCAGGCTAGGTGATGCGCCAAAGAGCCTGAAGTGTATGAAAAACCTCTGCTGTCGTGGATGGTCCCAGCGTGATGTGTGAGCCTATTTGGGGAAAAACTCATTCCAGCTATATAAAAGGTTTTACTCTTTTGGAGCTTATGATTGTCATTGCAATACTGGCTGTTCTTGCCGCTATTGCGATACCGCAGTATAAGAGCTACACCGATCGGGCCCGTCATTCCCAAGTCCTGCAGACCATGCGGATGATCGAACGTGAAATTACCGTCTTTCAACTGCTTCATAATCGTTTCCCCACAGATTTGATAGAAGCCGGTGTTGGTGTTCTCAGGGACCCTTGGGGAAATCCTTATCAGTATTTGAATATAGAAACTGTTGTAGGACTGGGACAGGTACGAAAAAACAGGAACCTTGTTCCGGTAAATGAAGACTACGATCTGTACAGTATGGGACCGGATGGTCAGTCTAGGCCGCCATTTACCGCCAGGGCAAGCCGTGATGATATCGTTCGGGCCAATAACGGCACTTTTCTTGGCAGGGTTTCGGAATATTGAGGTACGACCAATGAGAATGGGGACATCGTTTCTAAAAAGCCGCTTAGCCAGGCGTTTTTGCCTGCTTTTTATATTCTGTGCTTTTGCACCGACCGCAGTATTGACATTTTTTTCCTATAAACAGGTTCTTAACCAACTGGAAGAACAGAGTTTTCAACGACTGAAGACAGAAGTGAATGCTTATAGCATTTCTCTTTTCGATCGAATGATCAGAATAGATAATGAGCTGAGGGCGGTTGGACGGTTTGTTTCTTCTTCTGTCGGGTCGGTTCACTCTATTGACGAGCTGGTCCATGATGCTTTTGCGGAGATTTTCAAGAGCGTAGGGATCTTTACAGAAAACGACGGATATATGGTGCTTTACGGAGAAGCTGATCGAGCACTATTCGAAACCGTGATCACTGAAGAGAGGATTGCCGGGGTAAAGCCTTTCATTATCACAGCAACGCAGGACAGTGAAACTCAATTCTTTTTCGGGGTAAACTTTTCCCATTCTCAGATGGAATCGTTTACGGTTGTCGGAAATGTCAGGCAGGAATATCTCTGGGGAATCGGCCCTAAACCTCTGCTGCCTGCCATGACGGAATTGACCGTCTATGACATCATTGGGGAGCAGATAGTAGCAAGTGAAAACGGGCCGAAAGGCAGCCTGGAGGAGTTGGAGCTGACTCAGACGGCAAAAGATCTGCATGTGTTCCAGTTTCAACATGATGGCGAGACGTATTTTGCCGCCTTTTCCAACCTGTTTGTTGAGTCTCGTTTTCAACGAGTCGGCTGGACCATTATCATCAGCCGTTCCAGAAATGACATCATGTCGGCCATGGATAATTTCAAGGCGACTTTTCCTTTTATCACCCTCCTTTTTCTTCTACTGGTCGTCTATCTCTCGGTGCTTTTTATTCGTAAAGGCCTCGATCCGCTGGAACGACTCAAGCAGGGAACACAACGTGTCGCCAACAAAGATTTTTCAACCCAGGTGGATATTCGCAGCGGCGATGAATTTGAAGAGCTGGGCAACTCTTTCAATGAAATGGCCCTTAAACTCGATAAACAGTTTAACGCCCTGACCGTACTTGGTGAGATTGACAGGGCAATTTTGTCATCACTGGACCGGAAAAAAATTGTGGCCAGGACCCTGCAGAGGATGAAAGAGTTCTTTCACTGCGAACTCTCGGTTTTTGTTAAAATATCGAATGCTTCAATAGCGCATGTCAAAGTTTATTCCATGGAGGGACGCCGTCTCGATGACCCTCTTTATTCCTACTTTGCACTGTCAGACGAGAATCGGCGGGTTTTCTTTGTGGAAAAAGATTCCTTTGTGGTTTGCCCGGAGGATCAAGGACATGATTTCCTCAAGACAATCACCGACAAAGAGGATCTGGAGTATCTCTGCCTGCCGCTGCGAGTTGAAGGGAATGTAAATAGATTACTGCTTTTAGGGAAGAAGGCCGGCTCTTTCCACAAGGATGAAGAGATCTCTCAGGCTCGTCAGATCGCCAACCAGCTCGCTATCGGATTGGCAAACTCTTTGTCGCTGGAAAAACTTGACAGGCTCGCCAAGGGAACCATTGAGGCGCTGGCCAGAACTGTTGATGCCAAATCGAAGTGGACTTCAGGGCATTCAGAGAGAGTGGCGGAGCTGAGCAGCAGGATTGCCCGGGCAATGGGACTGCCGGGAAAAGATATAGAGGCTTTGCAGCGAGGCGGACTTCTCCATGATATAGGCAAGATTGGCATCCCACTCGCCATTTTAGACAAACCTGACCGGCTCACCGATCAGGAGTATGGCGAGATTAAAAATCATCCCTCAATAGGAGCTAAAATCCTGGAGCCTATCGAAGCTTATCAGGATATAATCCCTCTGGTGGCTCAGCACCATGAACGCTATGACGGCACCGGTTATCCGGCAGGCCTTAAAGGGGGAGAGATCTCTCTGGGTGCCAGAATAATGGCGGTGGCGGATGTTTGGGATGCCCTTGTTTCCGAGAGGCCGTATCGGGAAGGATGGATCCAGGAGCGCGCTAGAGATCTGATTGTGAAAAGCAGCGGATCCCACTTTGACCCGGATGTGGTAAATGTTTTTCTTGCGGTAACCGCAGAAGAATAAAACCAGTTTTTTCGTCTTTCCCAGTATCCTCAAATACCGTGCTACTTTTCTCTATACGGTGGTCTCAGGATCGGCCCAAGAAATCCTCGCTGGAGTTCTGCAGTATATTCACGTTCAACCTCTTTCCCCCACCCGTCTTTCAAAAGTCAAGGCAGTTGAGGACGGCATTAAAGAAAGAATGTGGCAATTGGGTGTTTTGTTTTCACGGTGACGGAGGTATACTCTTCACCGGGCCGATTCCCTTGCAATCCTTTTTTGGAGCAGACATGCGCATACTACTATATGGGGCGACCGATG
>JAZBNU010000542.1:0-3662 GCA_036350815.1 Desulfopila sp. | reverse complement strand
TTTTCACGGGACGCCATAAACCCTTCCATGGGGGCTTGACTGCAGCCGTCCTGGCTGCAGACACCCGAGAAAAGAGCGACCCTGCCCCCTTAAAATCACGATGCTGAGTTTCAGGGGGAATCAGGAAATAGTTTCATAATCCGACGGTAGCGGAGATGTCGTACCAGGGTGGAGGCGGCCGGCAAAATAGGTTTACGGCGGAGCGGGTGATCTATCGTCAGTTTTTAGAAAAAGCGATCATTTCAGGTTCGAAGAACTGGCAGCGATTTTTCCCCAGTCTTTTAGCCTTATACATGGCCATATCGGCATTGCGGATGAGGAGGTCCGGCTCTGTGGCATGGTTCGGAAAAAGGGCGATGCCTATGCTGACACTGATCGGGAGAACGGTTTTCTCCCTGGTAATACAGGAAAGTATGCGATTGCGGATCTTTTCTGCAATCCTGGTTACATCATTGCTTTTGCCGCTCTCCAGAAGTGCCAGGACGAATTCATCTCCGCCCCAGCGGCAAAGAAGATCCGACTCTCTCAAACAGCCTTGCAGGGTTTTCGCTATGATCTGCAGGACCTGATCTCCTCTGTCGTGTCCGTACTGGTCATTGATGGATTTGAAGTTGTCAAGATCCAGAAAGAGGACGGCTACCTGTTCCTCATATCTGGATGCATGTTTGAGATTTTGTTGGAGGATGTCGTGAAAAAGTCTTCTGTTGGGGAGATACGTCAAGGCATCGTGGTACGCCATGAATTGGAGCTGTTCCTTCACTGTATTGAGATCGGTGATATCATGCAGTGAAACTACAGCGCCAAGGGTATCCCCTTCACTGTCCTGCATGGCCTGGCCATTGACTTGCAGTACGCGCTGTTCTCCTTTTTGGGGGATAATTGTGACAATGTGGTTTTTGAGAGTTTCCCCCCGTAATGTTCTGGCAAGAGGACCCTCCCCTGGACCGGCCGGAGTGCTGCCATCTTCGTTGTAAAATCCCAGTTGTTGGAGGTTTTCCGGCAGTGGAGCATCCTTGTCAAGATCAAAAAGCTCACGGCTGGCCCGATTGAAAAGGATGAGCTTGCCGGAAGAGTCGCATGCGGCAATACCGTTGCTGACATTGTCAAGAATGGAATTTTGTAGTATCTGCTGTTTTTCAATCAGAGATATGGCCTGTTTCAGCGGTGTGATATCAAGGAAATACCAAACTCTGCCGATATGCTCACCTTTGCTGAAAATGGGATAGGTATGGCGGTAGAGCGTTCGTCCATCACGCAGATAGACTTCATCTGTGCTGGTTTCGTTTCTGTTCCTGTAAAGTTTCTGAACTTTTGCAAGAAATTCAGCAGGAGCTGTAAGCTGATCAAGTACATAATTCAGGCTTGCTTCCTCATCCCGTGATTGTTGGATTTCCAGGGGAAGATTCCAGATTCGTACGAACTCCTGATTGAAGGAGATCATCTCCATGTTACCGTTAACAAGCAGTATTCCGCCAGGATTATTGTGATATTGTGCCTCGAGAATGGCGGCATGTCTGCATGTGCTGCCGCACCCATTAGTATAGACATTCTGGGGGTGGAGAATAAGAATATAATTTTCATCATGGGTTAGAGATGCCCGCAGAGTTATGGAAATGGGAATTTCAGCCTTGGGAATGAGAATGGTTGAGAAAGTCTGCGGTATGCTGACACTGAGTTTCTTGAGAAAGGCTGAAAAGGCCGGAATGTCGTCAGCATTGAGAAAGTCCCTGAATTCGGGTAAAGTTTTATTGCCTTGATTGCAGCGCAAGAGTTTCCGGGCTTCAGCGTTCATTTTCACAACCCGCCACTCCGCATCAAGTTGCAGTGCTGCTGATGGAAGATTTTCGAAAATGTTCATAGCCATTGCATAAAATTTTGAAACTGTGAAAATATTAAAAACCCAGAGAGCAATCAACCCGTACGTTTATTATATAACAGGTGGATGCATTCCAATCAAGCTCTCTTTTTTTCGACGCTGTGGTTGTTTTTTCAGCCGTGTCATGTGAAAAAAAACAGCGACCCGGCCCTGTAGTGCATTTTACAGGATTACTTTGTATAGTTTTGATGACTTTTCAAAAACTTCTCCACTATGAGGTACTATGAAACTTATTATCGGTAATAAAAATTATTCATCCTGGTCACTGCGAGCCTGGTTGTTGCCCGCTGTTCACGATATTCCTTTCGAAGAAATAAGGGTTACCCTCTCACAACCGGGCACCTCATCTGAAATTGCGCAATACTCAGCAGCCGGTAAAGTACCTGTCTTATATGATGGCGGTCTGTTCGTTTGGGATTCTCTTGCTATCTGTGAATATATATCGGAAAAATATCTGGCCGGGGCAGGCTGGCCTGAGGATATAACAATGCGTGCAGAAGCGCGATCATATTCGGCCGAAATGCATTCAGGCTTTTTTGCTGTCCGACAGAAAATGCCCATGAACTGCCGCGCTCTAGACCGCAGTGTGCCTCTCACTGCCGAATTGCAAAAGGAGATAGAGCGCATCGATTCATCGTGGTCGATGTTGCGTCAAAAGTATGGGGAGAGTGGTCCCTGGCTGTTTGGCAGATTCAGCATTGCAGACTGCATGTTTGCACCGGTTGTCATGCGGTTTAACACCTATGGCGTTGTTGTTTCGGAAAGTTCTAAGGCGTATATGGAGACGATGCTGCTTGAGCCTAAAATACAACTATGGGTGGACCAGGCAGCGGCGGAAGAAGAGATTATTGCTGAAGAAGAGGTGGGGAATGTATCTTCCAGTGATACTAAAAACAGGGAAGAAGTGTGATATGTTTTGTCTGATAGTAGTCAGTATGATACTGAGGTAAATAGTAATAGCGCTGAGAAAATCGGGACGAAATTTATTTTTATGAACTGTAGGAACCTGATCTGATGGGTTCATCTGTTTAAGGTTTTATAGCGGTTTTCTTTATGTCCATAGTCCTGTTTCGTTGTTTTTTTACCCCAAAAATTGCGGCATAGGTTTCAAAACTGATGTTATTTACATCCAATATACCAGAAAGTCAGTACTGTAGCGCAGCGGCCCCCGTTTCTAGCCCTTTCTAGCTGGAACATGCGATCTTGCCAGCCCTCCACGGAACGGTTACTTCTCATTCATCTGGTCATCTATCACTTTGAGGGGGTCAATTTTGGTTCAATTACAGGATGGGAGAAGTGTTCATCCTTGAAAAAAGGGCAATGATCGCCGACAATGAAAAATCAAGAGGTTTGGGATTACGGTTATGGTTGTTATCATTTTCAGTGATTGAAGTTTTTGCCGACGAGGAGATATTGTATGGAAAACGGTGCAGGGCAAAACAACTTACCGGTTTCCGAACCGCCGAAAAATGGCAACTCTGATCCGAAACAACCAGAGAAACAGAGGACAAAGGTCGCTGAACTTGAGAAAAGAATAGCGGAGTTGGAGGCGGAGAAAGAGGAGCGCAAACAGGTTGAAAGTGTCCTCCGCGACAGTGAATGGAAGTTTCGTACATTGATGGAAAACCTGAACATCGGGGTTTTTCGCAACACTGTCGAAGGGGGCCGAATCATCCAGAGCAATACGGCTATGGCCAGGATATTCGGGTATGACTCGGTACGGGATTTTTATGAGATCTCGGTGGCTGAGCTTTACACGGACATAGAGGATCGCCGTAAATTCCTG
>JAZBNU010000541.1:0-7762 GCA_036350815.1 Desulfopila sp. | reverse complement strand
CGCCGTTTATTTCCCGACTGAGTCTTGCACAGGCGAGAACAGCATTCTCCGGAGCCATGATGGTGGTATTGGGTTTCAGCTCTTTCTTTACCTGGGTGGTTGCTGAAGGCAGTTGGGTTTCAACTGGGGCAGCGGCACTTTTAGCAAAGGCGTGGCTCCAGACAAAACATCCCAGAATAGTTGCGACAACGATGGCGGCTTGTACTTTTTGGGTCATGGTCTCTCTCCTCTCTGTTTATTGACATAATGGAATAACAGCTCTCTGATCATCGCTCAAACAGGAAATCAGGTTTCCGCTGTCAGCTGTACCTTTATGTGTTCCAGGATCGGAAAAAGGTTCATGAGAAGGTATATTTTTTCTTCAAAATATTTCCATATTATGCATCAAAGCAGCAAGAAAGAGTTTTCCCCATTGCTTCGAAAGACTTATGAAAGATTGGCTATGTTTGATCTTTACCCGATTTAAACCGCCATGCAGCTGACCGAAGAGCTTCGCTCATTGAATCTGAAGCCGTGATAAGATTCCCCTTGAAGTTCATCAGTAGCCTTTTTTTTAATAACAAGAAAACGTATTGAAAGAAAGGACGGTTGGTGGCAGTATAACCAGATGAAAAAACACTCGTTTCCACAATTCCAGCATGCTTGGCTATTGGAGACGAATGCACAGAATTTTATCTTTCCGAGGTACATAATACTATGGCAAACCTGACCACGGAACTGGCAACTGCCGCTGCCGCCGTTAATCTCACCGGAACCGTCTATGGCTATCTCGCTATTCTGCTATTTGCTCTGGCGTATATCCTTGTACCGCTGGAAAACATCATTCACTTACGAAAGAGCAAACCGGTCATCTTGGCCGCCGGTCTCATCTGGGTACTGGTGGCAGTCGCCTATATGGGTACAGGTGATACCCATACCGCTCATGAAGCCATTCGATCGAGCCTTCTTGAATATGCTGAATTATTCCTGTTTTTGCTAGTGGCCATGACCTATATCAATGCCATGGAAGAACGTAATGTATTCCAGGCCCTCCGAGCTTTACTCGTATCCCGGGGATTTTCCCTGCGTGTGATTTTCTGGTTAACAGGGTTACTGGCATTTTTGATCTCTCCTATTGCCGACAATCTCACCACGGCACTACTTATGGGGGCGGTAGTCATGGCTGTGGGTGGAGATAATAAAAAATTTGTCGCCTTGGCCTGCATCAATGTGGTCGTAGCCGCAAATGCCGGAGGAGCTTTTTCTCCATTCGGCGATATTACCACCCTCATGGTCTGGCAGAAGGGCAAGTTGCATTTTACGGAGTTTTTTGCCATTTTTCTTCCATCTCTGGTGAACTGGCTGATTCCTGCAGCAGCGATGAGCCTGGCGATTTCCAATACAGGACCCAAAAAGCTGGATGAAAAGATTTCTATGAAATACGGAGCTCAGGCTATCATGGTCTTTTTCCTGCTCACCATTACGACTGCGGTATGTTTCCATAATTTTTTGCATCTGCCGCCGGTAGTCGGGATGATGCTGGGGCTCGGGTTTCTTGGACCCCTCTCGTATCATATCAAGCTGCATGAAGGCCGGTCAGAAAGATATGATTATATCCTTGGTACCCGGGGTGCCGAATCGATCTACCCAATAACCACCATTTTGAAGAGCAGACTTGAGTTGTCCGATATCCTTGAGAAGGTGTCAATGCCGGCCTTTGCCATCAATAACGATCACACTATAACACATTGGAACAGCGCCTGTGAAGAATTTACCGGGCTTCCAGCCCATGAAATGCTGGGAACTCGCAACCAGTGGCAGCCGTTCTACGACAAAAAGCAACCGGTGCTGGCCGACCTGGTACTCAACTATATGCCGGAAAAGGCAATCGAACGGCATTATGCCGGGCACTTCAAAAGGAGCACCTACTTCGATGGCGTCTACGAGGCAACCCGTTTTGTGCCGAGCCTGGGCGAAAATGGAAGATGGATCTGTTTTACCGGGGCACCATTGAAAGATGCCGAAGGAAAGGTTATTGGCGCAGTGGAGGTGATTGAGGATTACACCGACAAGGCAGCCGCCGCACGTCATTTTGATCTTATGAAAAAAATTTCCCGGGCCGAATGGGATACTCTGCTCTTTTTTTATGGAGTAATCATGTGTGTTGGCGGCCTTGCCCAATTCGGCTACCTTACTGCCATTTCCCAATACATGTATCAGGACCTTGGAGCGACCACTGCCAACGTGATTGTCGGGCTGCTGTCGGCAATTGTCGACAATATCCCGGTGATGTATGCCGTGTTGACCATGGATCCCTCCATGTCACATGGGCAATGGCTGCTGGTAACCCTGACTGCCGGGGTCGGCGGCAGCATGCTGTCGATCGGTTCCGCCGCCGGGGTCGCTCTCATGGGTACCGCTCGCGGGGTCTACACCTTTGGCGCTCACCTGCGATGGACCCCTGTTATCCTCCTGGGATATGCGACAAGTATAGTCTGTCACCTTTTCCTCAATGCCCGATTGATGTAGATTTTTTCCAATTACGGAGCATCACCAAGAGGCACATTACTTCCTCCTGAACCGAGCCCTTTCCCTGACGCCCAAAATCGAAACCGGGGAATGACGAAAGACCTTTTCGGCAGTGCTGCCGAAAAGGACCCTGGCTACATCCCCCCTGCCCTTGTTGGCCATCACCACCAAATCAACACCTTCCTTCTCAATGGTCTTGAGGATGCATTCTGAGGGGAGACCCTCTTCTATAACGATGCTCATCCTCGACTTATCCTCAAAAAAGTGCTCCTTGATCATTTTCCTGAGGAGGTCGTGGCGCTTAGCCTTCACTTTCTTGAAATACCCCTCTACCGTAACGTACTCTGGTAATTTACTGACTTTTTCAATAGCGGTGATATCGCGATGGTTGACGACATTGAAAGCAATAATCTGCGCCTGGAAGGCCTTTGCCTGATCCACCGCATATTCCATTGTCATGAGAGAATAGTTGGAGAAATCGATACAGGCCAATATTTTCCTTATCGCAATCATAACAGTCACTCCCTGGTAATCAATTGAAAATTCTTCGCACTTCCCTCGACAGATCTGCCCCATAGGTCAAGCCTGTACTCCTGAACTCTTCAATCAACAGATCAAAATGAATGGTATCGAGATTGAAGACATGGATAAACACCGTCCTCTTTTCCTCTTCTCCATCATCCCAGGAACTCATCACGCTGTGCAGCCTGCCGCCGTTTTGCCTGATCCTGTCGGTAAGGAACTGGATTACTCCCGGTTCATCCCGTACCCGGAAGGCGAATACCTGTCCCGTTTCAGCAATGCCTGTAAAAGCCACGAAACATCGAAAAATGTCGCTCTTGGTAATTATTCCTTCAATTTGACCGTCTTGATCGATCACCGGTAGTCCGCTGACCTCGTTATTGAGCATAAGACGAGCAGCCTCACCGATGGTACAATGGCTGCGAATGGTGATAACCGGCTTCGACATGATTGTGGCAACCGGTACCCGCGCCATCAACGAGGTTATCTCAAATTTATCAAGGCTGGTGGCATCGGAGGGAGAAGCTTTTTTAATATCACCCTCACTGACGATGCCAACTAGCTTTCCATCCTTGAGTAACGGCAGCACGGAGATAATGCGTGTCTTGAAGAGAGTTATGGCATCATACAGAGTGGCGCTGCTTTCCATGGTGATAACATCCTTGCTCATCCATTTTTGTATTAGCATGTGATCTCCTCCGATACGATTGATACTACCTGAATTTCTTTCTCCTCCCTTGCTGGCAAACAACATGCCGGCAAGGGAAAAACCTCAGAAGACGCCGCTATCAGACTGGATTTGTGTGCAAAAGCTTGCAGTACATAGGCATGCACTCATTTTCCCATCCCGGATATCCGGGCTATGCCGCCCTTGGAACCGTGATACCGGCCTGTACACCTTGCGTAATAAACACAATTGGACCAACGGGGAGGCATGGATGTGTCAGTATATTTTACACTCTGTCAACATTCTATCTCCCGCTTGCCCTCTTCAACCTCACTGTCTCATATTGAGACTCAAAACGGGAACCGGACAATGTCTGAATATTTTTTCAGCGGTGGTTCCAAAGAGATATTCTTTCAGGTTTGTCCTGCCCTTGGAGTTCATAACGACCAAATCCACCTGCTCATCATCAACGGCCTTGAGCATCTCTTCAGAGGGAACGCCTATTCTCACCACTGCTCTTCTCTGCACGTTTTTCGGTACCCATTTCCTCAGAAGATCGCCAAGATTGGCCATACGCTTGCCGGTTTCGTCATGGAGGAACTTCTCGATGGAAAAGGCATCCGGATGTTCCTGGTTGAATGCTTTGCGTATCGATTCTACGCGCTGCATGTTGATGACATTCACAGCGACAAGTTCGGCTGAACTGCGGGCCGCAATCTCCGCGCCATATTCGAGTACATCCTCCGAATATTGTGAGAAATCAACGGCAACAGCAATACGCTGCAACGGCTTTTCGGTAGAGTTGAATATTTGAAGAGGGGCTTGGCGCCCGCGTCCAAAACGCTGACGATCACGGAGGCTAAGTACCGGTATCGAGGCATGACGGAAGACCTTTTCGGCATTGGAGCCAAAAAGGGTGCCGGCAAGATTGCTGCGTCCCTTGTTGCCCATGACCACCAGTTCAACCTTCTCAGAGATTATCCGTTCAAGAATTTCCTCGTAAGGAATACCTATGCTTACTTTTGAAGAAATTCGATGTTTTTCTAAAGGACAGTGTTCTTCCAGCAATTCCGTAAGTTGACGGTAACGCGCGGTTTTGAGTTTATCAACATAACCTTCAATGGTGAAGCCTCCAGGAAAATAGAAGCTTACAGAATTTACCGAATCAATATCCCTGCGGTTGATAACATTCAACAGCAAAATCGCTGTGTCCGTCCCCCGGGCAAGCGCCAGGGTATAGTCCATGGTTTCCCGCGAATAGTCTGAAAAATCAATGCATGCCATTATCTTGCCGATTTTTTTCATTGTTCCTCCCTACTCGGGGCTTGCCCGATGCTGTCTTTATCCCTGTTCAGGCCTGGGTCCTGTGAAGAGCCGCGGCATCGCCGGACATTGATTTGCCAAAAGCTCTGTCTTAAAGAGTCTTCATCCTTGTCGTCAGATCATACAAAGCAATTAATATGCCACCATAGATAGAAAAGTAAGGGAATAATGCCTTCCTCTTCGGCAAAACCCTTCCGCAGTATCAAAGAGCTGCGAGGATAGCAGGAGGGGGAGAGTTTTCTGGACGAGTGATCGTGAAAGGAAAGCAAACGAAATCTGCTGCAATGTAAAGAAAGCTGACATGGCTGAATGGGAACATATCACCCTTCATTTTTTTCTCCGGACATCCACAGCCTGTCACCTCCAGCGATGTCGGCAGAAATTCCTGATGGGAGGCGCAATATCACTTTGTCTTGCCGTTTTGGGCTAAACTGGAGCAATTCCAGGCATGATTTATGCTTGGAATAATTATCAACAAGGAAAAGGTGAGCTGGAGTGAATCTTCTCGTTATAAATAATCAGCCATGACACCATTAAAGCTCGAACAGAACATGATCCGGCAGCGTCTTTCCGACTCTGCTCTTTTCAGGAACGTGTATGACTCGGCCTTGCCAACCATACTTGACGCTGCCCACCAGCTTGATATCGATCAGGGCCAGTATGTCTTTCGTCAAGGTGAGAGTGCTAGAGGCTTTTATTTAGTCGTCAGTGGTGAAGCCGAATTAACCGTGAATATGGAAGACGGTGAACCGTTGATAGTTGGTCGTATTCGGAGCGGCGGCCATTTCGGTGAGACCTCCCTGCTGAATCACTGCTGCCATGCAACCAACGCCAGGGCTCTGACCGATCTGATCCTTGCCTATTATGAGAAGGAAATCTTCCAATCGCTTCTTCTGGCCAATACCGCCATCAGTCAGCAGCTCTGCTGCTCCCTTGCCCAGCGTCTGCGTGTCTCCTTCCACGATCACGCCGGCTTGGCAGTCTCGCTCCAAAAAAAAACCAGAGGCCTCGATCATAACCTCGATTCGACCTTTTTCGTCCCCCCGCCCCTCGAACCGGGTGGACGGAAGGGTTCCAACAACCAACACCGGCTCCGCCTGCCTGAATCGACCCTGTCGCGTCAGATAGCGAATGCCGTCATCCGTTTTACCAGCAACCTCGAACCGGTGCTGCTTACTGGAGAGACTGGAACCGGGCGGAGAATGATTGCCCATGAAATTCACCGAGCTGGTATCGGCAAAGGGCCCTATGTCGAAATGGATATCCGCTCTATTGATCCAATGAAGCTCGAAGAAGAATTGTTCGGCTATGATCAGGAAGATCCGGCATTCACCCAGATAGATCAATTGGGTTTATTCGAGCGGTTGCATGGTGGAACGGTGGTCCTCTATAATGCCGAACGACTCGAGCCCGATTTTCAGCGGCAACTTGCTTCCATCCTTCGAAAAAAAACCTTCTCCAAGATCGGTGGGGAGGCGTTGATGACACTGCGCACCCGGATCATCCTAATCTGTACCGATGCCCACAGTCGACAGGACGGCCAGAACCGGCTGCTCCCTGAACTCTATTCCTGTGTGGCGAAACAGTATTTCCAGGCAGCTCCCCTACGCATGCACCGCCGCGATATCCCCCGATTGGTCCACTATTATCTCAAGCGTTACAATCGTCAATACGGGAAGAACATAACTCAGGTCGACGACCGCACCATGGGGATGTTCATGAATTACGAATGGCCGGGAAATCTCACGGAAATGGCAAGTGTCATCCAGCGAGCTGTGATTATTGGGAGGAACAACGAGGCTCTGACCGACCAGATGCTCCTGGGAGTGCCACGGTCGGAAGGCAAATGGGAATTCAATCTCCTGCGCTTACACCGGGTCCATCGGTTTATCACCAGCCGATATTTTCCAGCGCTGCCCCGGGCCATAATGGGAATATTCTTCATTATGGTGCTTCTGATTCTGTTCTTCGGTCCCGAAAATGGCGAAAAAAACATCGGTTTGACTTTGAGCTGGGTGGTTGGCTGGCCTCTTCTCATTTTCGCCTTTTTCTTTTTTGCCCGAACCTGGTGCAGTGTCTGCGGACTGTCATTCCCCGGCTGGGTGGCGCAGCACGTGCTTAAACCACAGCGTCCCACCCCTCAACTCATCAGGCACGCCTCCGGCTGGATAATGACAATTCTCTGCATTATTCTGTTCTGGATCGAAATTGCCTGGGATGCCTATCAGTCACCCCGGCTCACCGCCTGGATCATATTCACCATCACCCTTGGGGCACTGTTTTGCAGCATGTTGTATAAACGGAGGGTCTGGTGCCGCTACCTCTGTCCTCTGGGGGCAATCAATGCCCTGTTTTCCATGCCTTCTATTCTCGAGCTCCGGTCGAACACCCATATGTGCCTGAATCGCTGCACCGATCATCTCTGCTATACCGGTGACGGCGGCAGCGCAGGCTGCCCGATGTTCCGCCATCCCTTTCTGGTTGATAACAACCGGGACTGCATCCTCTGCGGCCAGTGCATAAAAAACTGCCGGCTGAATTCAATTCACCTCAACCTCCGCCTGGCCCCTCAGGAGCTTTGGAACCAACAATCACCGCGCCTGGAGGACAGTGTGCTGGTGGTAAGTCTGGCTGCGATATTTTTCCCCTTCACCATCCATCACAATGCTCCTGATGCCGTTGCCGGATGGCTGGCTCTCCCCGACAGTCCCGCTCTTGCGGCCACGTTCTTTTTTTTCGCCT
>JAZBNU010000540.1:0-23855 GCA_036350815.1 Desulfopila sp. | reverse complement strand
TGTTCCATGGAACAGAATTCGGGGGTATACGTTTGACGAGGTTTTTGGGGGCAATTGAAAGATGCTGCTTCCGTTTCCTGCATTATGCTTCTTTTACGAAAAGAAGTTGACGGGCTGGCAAAGGTGGGGGAAGGTTACAGCCGGCAGAGCCCATTCAGCACTACTCCTTTCTGTCGAAGAGATAGGCTCTGCCGTTACGGTTGGTACTCTAGAATTCAGAAACCTTTTACTGGACCAGACGCCCATCGGACAATTCAATCTGCCGTTCTGCTATTGCAGCATAGTGTGGCTCGTGAGTGACCATGATTATGGTCATGCCGCTTTGCTGCAGTTCGACAAGCAGAGAGATGATTTCCTCGCCTGTCTTTTTGTCGAGGCTGCCGGTCGGTTCATCGGCAAAAAGAACTCTAGCCGAAGTGACCATTGCTCTTGCTATGGCAACGCGCTGTTGTTCGCCGCCGGAGAGGTTTCCCGGTAATCTGTTTTTTTTGTCGCCCAGGCCGATGCGCTCCAGACACTCTTCCGCCCGCAAAATAATATCGCCTGAAACCGGTCTGAGCATGCGCATAAAAGGCAGCAGGGTGTTCTGCAGCACCGTCAAATACGGCAGCAGGTGATGGAACTGGAATATGACGGCGAAATCGCTCTTGCGCAGGGTATTAACGTACGCCGCTGGTGAGTCGGTCAGATTGGAGCTTCTGTAATAGAGCTCTCCTTTGTCCGGGCGGACAAGTGTGGAGAGTACGTTAAGCAGGGTAGATTTGCCGGAACCGGACCTGCCGACAATGGAGATGAACTCTCCTTCTTCTATCTCAAGAGAAACGTCACGCAGAACCTCTATTCGATCTGCGCCGAGTGTATAGTGTTTGTTAATTTTACGGGCGGAAATCATTACCTCTCCTTACAGCGCAACCAGCGCCTCTGATGGTTCGATGACGGCACCTTTCCAGGCGGGATACAGTGCTGCGACAACAGTTATGACTCCGAAAAGGATGGTCGCGACAAACAGATGAAACAGGTTAAAAATCGGTTGAAAATTCTCTGAGAGTCCCAGGAGTTCCAGAGCCTCGAATGAAATACCGTATCCGGCGAGATATCCCGCCAGGCCGGAGATCATTCCTATCAGGCCTGCCTCAACGCAGAAAATGATAAATATCTGGTGCTTTGCATAGCCGAGGGAACGGAGTATGCCTATATCCTTTTTGCGCTCATTCACGGCGGAAAGCATTGACAGGGCTACCATGACGGCTGCCGTCAACAGAATGATAAGACTGACAAATAGAGCCAGATTCTGCACAAAGTGCACCGATTCCATACGTTGTGAGACGATACTCTGCAGAGCTTTAATATCAGCCCGGGGAAGACTGCTCTGTATCTGGCTGACAATATCGTCGATAGGACATCCGTGGCATAGTGCCGCAATCTCGATGAAGCTGACGCTGTCCGGTTTGTTGAGAATTTTTTGCAGGGCTGACAGTTCCATGAAGATAACTCTATCGTCGTTCCCGCCTGTTTTGGCAAGAGTTCCGGAAACCTGATATGTGCTCCGCAGAATTTCTATATTGCCGCCGCTTACAACGCCGAGGGCAGCTGCTGCATCTTTGCCCAGCAGGACCTGATGAGCAGTTTTCGGCAGATCTCCGTCTATTGCCCAGTAACTTTTGATGTCGATCTCCTCCTCCCAGCGAACTCCGACAACGGCTACAGGGGTGTCGTCAATGCTTATAGTACTGATAAGCTTTGGGGCCACAACACTGATCCTCTCCTGAAGTTCAATCGCCCTGATAGCTTTGACTGCAGTCGATTCCTGTAATTCATCGACACTGTATAGCATATCACCCATATGAAAACCTCCGTAACTGACGCTCAGAGATTCTGTATGGGGAGAGACAACGATGTTGGCACCATAGGCGTTCAATTTCCTTTCCAGGCTTTCACCAACGACCAGAGATATCTGGTGAAGTGCCACTATAGACATAACTCCAAGAGAGAAGACTAGTATCAACAGACTTGTTTTGGTCAGCTTTCTCCGGATATTGCCAAAGGGGATAGTTAGAATATTCATGGTTTTTCTTGACCTCAGTTAGAAGTAGCGCGCGCCTTCCAGAATATCTTTCACCTGTAATACAAGCTGGCTCCCCTGCTCCTCTCGGTTGAGAGGTGCAGGGTTGCAGCCTCCCTTCTGGACATTTATCCTGTCGGAGTGAAATTTCATGCCGCAGTTATTGCAGATCATGGAGTCGCCTTGCTGGGAGTATCCTTTTTTTGTGTGGAAACAGACATCACAGGCGTCAAAAGCTGCGCGGATAACACCATCCCTGCTTTTAACAATAAAGAATTTCACTTTCCGGCTGCTGTCACTGTAAACAAAATAATGGGCTGTACCGTCATTGATTGTGTTGATGTCGAGGCGGACCTCGCCGTTTTGTGCTCCTACCTTTTTGTGTTTTGAGAGAAAAAAGCCAAAGGATTGAGATGCAAATACAGAGAAAAACAGAGTGATACAGCAGATCGAAACAATACCGGTTTTCATGGGGAGACCTCATAATTTAATAGGGCTGACCGCTTTTCCGCGAACCTGCACGAAAAGAGAATCAATTCACAAACCTGATTACCCCTGAAACTCAGCATCGTAATGTTAAGGGGGGCAGGGTCGCTCTTTTCTCGGGTGTCTGCAGCCAGGACGGCTGCAGTCAAGCCTCCATGGATGGGTTTATGGCGACCCGTGAAAAGAGTGATCCTGCCCCATAAGGGTTGCTGATCTTTAGGGGTAATCAGATTCACAAAAGCTACACAGGGAACCCTGTCAGGAGTGATAGATATCAAATAAGAAAAGAGCAGTTGTGAAGATAAAGAGGGCCGACATCTGGTTTCAGCGGTTGTTTGGGGGGCGTTTTTATAGGGCTATACGAAGAACTCTTTTCCATGGGTGAAAGGGGTGGTGAAAAACCCGCAAGTAGTAAAGAACCGGTTATGGCAGCGGAGGCAGCCATATCATCAAGGCTCTGGCAAAAACCTTTATGGGGGCAGTCTGCACCGGCCAGTTTTTCTCCAGCATGATGTTTTTCCTGCATGTGCTGACTTTTCTGCTGGGCGCAACAGTCATACTGCGAGCTGAAATCTATACTGCTGCAATGGAGTCAGTCGCCGTTGTCCCGCACTCCGGCCGCCAGGGAAAGGGGAAGGAGTATCAGGAGGGTCAGGATATATATGTGGGTCAGTTTCTTGTGCATTTCGGTAATGTGAAGTTTATTCTTGTATAATGCATACCACAATGTGGCATTAGTCGTCAAGAAATTGCACTATGCAGCAACGTTTTTCAGCATCTCACCGTTTTTTCTGGTGCAGCCATTCCGCTGAGTGTTTGAAAATTATTGACAGAAACATGTGTTAGTGTTACATGATATGAAAACGTAACACTCGCAATGCCATGATACGGTTAAATAATACCACAAAGTACCATCCGTCGAACTCCGTGGAGCGGGCAAGATGTCGTGATTAATCGATTGGAATGGACATCTGCAAATTTCCATCAGATAAAATGAACAATCCTCAAGAATCTATGCTTTCTGTATGTCTCTGCCCGTACTGTGTTTCTCTTAGGTACGATACTTGTTTCACTGCAAGTTCCTGCACTTTATACCGATTTGCGGGATGTCTCTCTCCGCATCCCGAACTGAATTCAGCCGGTGGACCCAAAAAATGAATTGTAATGCCATATATCTGAGAATGTCCCCGTGTTGTACCTTGTTTTTTAAAGCAGCAATCAGACCTGTTGTGCTTGGTTGTTTTCTCTGGACAGTATTCATGACTTTCTGTCCTGCTCTAGCCAGCGCGACAGAGCAGCAGCATGTCATCGACGCTGCCGGCCGTGAACTGATAGTTCCATCACCGGCGGAACGGGTAATATGCTCCGGCCCAGGCTGCCTGCGCCTGCTTACTTATCTGCAGGCACATGACCGGATTGTCGCGGTGGACAGCATTGAACTGCGGAGCGCACCCGTTGATGCGCGGCCCTATGCTTTAGCCAACCCTCAGTTCAGTAAATATCCACTTTTTGGTGAATTCCGCGGCCATGATTCTCCCGAACTCATTGCGGCCCTTGATCCCCAGCCCCAGGTTATTTTCAAAACATTTGCCGGCCGTGGCCAGGACCCCGAACATCTTCAGACCAAAACAGGTATTCCGGTAATTACTCTGGAATACGGCAATCTAACCTACGCCCGCAGGCACCTCGACAGATCATTGCGGCTTATGGCACAGGTGCTGGGGATAGCGGAACGGGCCGAGCAGGTTATTGCCTTCTTTGACCAAATGGAAGCAGATCTGCGCCGGCGTACTGCCGATATCGAGAAAGACGCTCGACCTTCATGCTATGTCGGAGGACTTGCCCACAGCGGACCGCACGGTTTTCAGTCGACGGAACCCTCGTTTGCGCCTTTCGTTTTTACAAATGCCGATAACGTGGCCGCTCCCGGCCCCGACGCCGAACCCCTTTCTCACGCCACTGTGGCCAAGGAACAGATCATTTTCTGGGACCCTCAGGTCATCTTTCTGGACGTCTCCACTCTGCGCTTAGGAGCAGGGGCCAATGGGCTGCATCAACTGCAGAATGATCCTGCCTACCGAAGTCTCACTGCTCTCCACAAGGGACGAGTATACGGCCTGTTTCCCTACAACTCCTACACCCAGAATTACGAGTCTGTATTTGCTAATGCCTATTATGTCGGCAAGAAACTTTATCCCGAACGTTTTCAGGATATCGATCCTCTGGCGAAGGCCGAGGAGATCTCGATTTTTCTCAATGGGGGTCCGGCATTTGCTTTAATGAACCAGCAATTCGATAATCTGGCCTTCAGCCGGATTGAGGTGGAATAATCACTATATGTCGCATTTAAATCATGGTACCGTACCTTCTGACTATACGGCATATATCAGCAGAAAATTTTCTTTCATCCTGGGCTTGACCATTGTGACGGTCATCCTGTTTTTTCTTGCGATTTCCCTTGGTGCTGTTCAGATACCTTTTCTGGAAGTCGTCCGGGTTTTTGCAGGCCTTGAGAGTGACAGCCGGTTTCAGACCATCATCTACAATATCCGTCTGCCTCATGCCCTGGCAGCACTGCTGGCTGGTGCAGGTCTGGCAGCCGCCGGGGCGGCCATGCAGTCTATCCTCCGTAATCCTTTAGGCTCGCCGTTTACCCTTGGAATCAGCCAGGCAGGGGCTTTTGGTGCTGCTTTTGCAGTCATGCTTCTGGGGAGCGGTGCCATGCAATCGAGTCAGGTTGGATCGATAACTATTTTCAATCCGTATCTGACCACCCTTTCTGCCTTTATTGCCTGTATGGGAACATCCCTGATTATTATTGCCATCGCGCAACTGCGTGGTGCTACGCCCGAAGTGATGGTTTTAAGCGGTGTCGCCCTCGGTTCACTCTTTTCTGCAGGCACCATGTTTCTGCAATATTTTGCCGATGATGTCCAGCTGGCTGCCATGGTTTTCTGGACCTTTGGTGATGTCGGGCGGGCCGGCTGGCGTGAGATCGGTTTTATGGCAGCGGTGGTCTGTCTCGGCTTTCTTTTTTTCATGCTGAACAGATGGAATTACAATGCCATTGATGCAGGAGACGAGACAGCAAAGAGTCTCGGAGTACGGGTTGGTTTTGTGCGGATGCTGGGAATGACAGTGGCATCGTTGATCACCGCTTTTATTGTCTCTTTTCTGGGTATTATCGGTTTTGTCGGCTTGATATGTCCCCACATAGTCCGTCGTATCATTGGAGACGACCACCGCTTTGTCATGCCGGCTTCCTGTCTGGTTGGTGCATTGCTGCTGCTCGCCTCCGATACCGTGGCCAGGCTTCTGTTGGCCCCTCATGTGCTGCCGGTGTCTATTTTGACCGCCTTTCTGGGAGCCCCAACATTTTTATATCTGCTTATCAAGGTGAGGAGGGCGCGCTGATGCTGGCGGTACAAGATATCTGCATAGGCTATACAGATCACCAGAATATCCTGAATGATCTCGACTTTTCTCTGCAGTCCGGTGAGATGCTGGCCATACTGGGACCTAACGGTGCAGGAAAGACAACGCTGCTGCGCTGCATCAATGGCATGATCAAACCATGGAGCGGCTGCGTAGAGGTGGATCAGGCGGATGTCTTTCGGATGAAAGCGACGGAAATTGCGCGAACCCTTGGATATGTGGCGCAGCGTAACGAGGCCGGCCGAATGACTGTTTTTGACGCGGTATTGCTTGGCCGGAAACCGCATATCCAGTGGAAGATCAGTGAGGACGATCTTTCCAAGACATCCGGGGCACTGCAGCAGCTCCGTCTGGATCATCTTGCCTTACGTCACATTGACGAACTGAGCGGGGGAGAGTTGCAGAAAGTCTGCATTGCCAGAGCATTGGTGCAGGAACCCAAAGTGCTGCTGCTTGATGAGCCCACCAGCAGCCTTGATCTGAGAAACCAGCTCGATATCCTCCAGACCATCAGTCGGGTGGTTCGGGAGCATCAGATCGGCGCGGTGATGACCATGCACGATTTGAATCTCGCCTTTCGCTTTGCCGACCGCTTCCTTTTTCTTAAAGACGGGAAGATCTTTGCCAACGGGCAGAAGAATCAGATCGATTCCGATACCGTGGCAGAGGTTTATGGTGTCCAGGTGGAGATAGTACGCCACAATGGTCATACTGTCATCATCCCGAAATTATGACGCAAGGATGCTGTCCAGTGTTTCTTTGAGGGTTGTCATATCATATGGCTTGGACAATACTTCGATAAAACCATGGTCGCGGTAGTGGGACACCATCGGGTCACTCGAGTATCCGCTCGAAACTATCGCTTTCACGCCAGGATCAATCTGATGCAGCATTTTGACTGTCTCTTTACCGCCCATGCCTCCAGGAATTGTCAGGTCGAGTATGACGATATCGTAGCATTCATTGCGAGCCAGAGCTTCGCTGTATACCGTGACTGCAGTGGCTCCGTCGGCAACGGTATCAATCTCGTGGCCGAGCTGATGAATCATGGCTTCTGTCAGATCCCTGAGCATTTCTTCATCGTCCATGAGTAGAATTTTTACAGGAGTACCAGGCAGGCGATTTTTTTTGCGCGGGGCAGTAAGCTTTTCTTCCAGGACTCCGGGGAGAAGCATGCGCACCCGGGTTCCTTTCCCGGGTGTTGAGTCGATGCTCAGGGTGCCGCCGTGTTTCTTTACTATCGAATAGGCAATGGTTAGCCCAAGTCCTTTGCCCTTTTTGTTACCGAACTCTGCTGTGGTAAAGTAGGGGTCGAAAACTCGGGGAAGATCCTGGGGCGTGATTCCACTGCCATGGTCGATAAAATCAATGGCCACATACTCATCTGTTGTGGCTTTACTATCGCCTGTATACCCAGTGTTTCCTTTTTCCTCTCTATAATTGTAAATGCGGATATCGAGGATGCCGCCGTCCGGCATGGCCTGCTTGCTATTTTCCACTATATTATTCATGGCTTGGTCGAGATGGCCTTTGTCGGCGTTAACCCTGTGCAGAGTAACACCACAGTTGAATCTGGCTTGCAGACTGGATCCTGAAAGGACAAAATTTACAGCTGAGCGTGTCACTTTTTCGATATCAAGTATCTCCTTTACCGGATCTCCCCCTGAAGAAAAAGTGATAAACTTTTCGGTGAGTTTTCTTGCACGGTTCAATCCCTCAATGGCATTGCCCAGTTCTTCGGTAACATTTTTGTCTGCCTTGAGCTGAGCCATATTGATATTGCCCAGGATCACTGTGAGAAGATTGTTGAAATCGTGGGCGATTCCTCCTGCCAGTACGCCGATGGACTCCAGCTTCTTGGCTTGAAGCAGCTCTTCTTCAATACGTTTCCGCTGCTGAATCTCCTGCTCCAAGTCATTATTAATCTTCTGATATTCCAGAGTTCTTTCGTCAACCAGCTGTTCGAGGTGGGCACGGTACAGACGCAACTGTTCACTGGTGTGCCTGCGTGTGGTAATATCTTTCATAAGACCGTCGATATAACGGTTATGATTGGTTTCGTCGCTAATAACACGGAGATTGACTGCAAGCCAGAGTGCATTACCATCCTTGGTTCTGACCGGCAGCTCATAATTGGTAACTGCACCATCTCTGAAAAGCTGTACCACAAGTTTGCGCCATTCTGTGTCAGAGCAGTTTGTCCAGAGGCGGGTATTGACCATTGCTTTTTTCATTTCTTCCGTTGTGGAAAAACCCATAATTGACGCCGCAGCGGGGTTGGCGCTGGTGAGGGTGCCCTGATCGGTGAGCTGATAGATACCGTCCATGGCATTCTCAAAAATTGAACGGTATTTGTTTTCCGCCATCTGTACGCCTTTGTAGGCAGCTTCCAGTTCGCTGTTGAACCGGGTCAGCTGGCGAACGCGAACAAGATAGAAGAGCATGAAAAATGCGCTTGCCCCTAAAACAAGCAGGGTATAGAACCACCATGTTCCCCAGAGAGGAGTTCCAATGTGGATATGGAGTTGTGTCGGTGTGTTACTCCATATCCCGTCATTATTTGAGGCCGATACCTTGAGGATATAGTTGCCTCCAGACAGGCCGGAGTAGCGGCCGAATCGTTTGTTTCCGGCAAAAAACCAGTCGTTGTCCCACCCTTCAAGCATATATCTATATTGATTTTTCTGAGGTTGGGAATAGTTCAGTCCGACATATTCGAACTCAAAGTAATTATGCTTCCAGTCGAGAGAAAGAGACTCTGAACTCCCAATCAGCAATCGCGGCACAAGTTCCTCTCCTCCCTGGGAGAGGCTGAGCAGATATACTGGTGGCGGATTACTGTTGTGGCGCAGCTGATCCGGATGAAAGCTGTTGATACCGTTCAGACCTGCAAACCACAATCTTCCTTCTCTGTCTTTCATGGCGCTGCTGCCATAGAGGCTGAAGCTGTCTCCCTGCAGACCATCGTCTTTGGTGTAATTGTTGAGAACCTTTTCAGTGCGCGGGTCAAAGACAAAGAGTCCGGAGTTGGATCCTAGCCAGAGCATCCCGGAATCATCTTCAAGAATTGCCCGGATGATCGGTGTGGTAAAGCCGTGTGTCTGGTTGAAGGTGGTAAAGGTTTCTGTTTTTCTGTTGAAGCGGTTAAGCCCGTTATCGGTACTGACCCACAAGGTTCCCCGTCTGTCTATATATATGTCGTTGACCACATTGGAGCTGATGGATTGAGGATCCTCTGTGTTATGAGTATAGCGCTGGAATTTTTCAGTTTTTGGGTTAAATTGATGTAATCCGCCCTGGGTTTGCAGCCAGATGATTCCGTCGTCATTCTGTAGCAGGGAATAAACATATTCATTGCCTAGAGCCATAGGGTTTTTCGCATCGCTGGCAAAACGAGAAAAATGTGCTGTATCTCTATTAAAAGAGAACAGCCCATGCCCTTCAACGCCAAACCAGAAACGTCCGGGAAGAGTGCGATCTTCAATCATCTGGCGGGCGGTATTGTGCACATATGGATTGGCGAAACGCTCAATAACCTCACCACTGTCTCTGTCAAACAGGTTCAGATAGCCGTCATCGGTTGCCACCCAGAAATCGCCTCTACTGTCTTCCAGAACCGAAAATGCATAAGAATTCCATAACAGTTCAGGATGTTGAGGGTCAACAGCATAGGTGGACCATTTCCTGGTAGCGCTGTCATAACGGCTCAATCCTTTTTGTCCACCGGTCCAGATATCTCCACGGCTGTCCTGATACACACTGGTCAGGCCACTCAATCCCTGTGTCTCCGGTTTTCCGGGGTCAGCATGGTGCAGTGTGAAACGATGACTGTATGGGTCAATTTTGTTAACTGTCCCTGTGTTTTCGGGAACCCAGAGGATTCCGGAACGATCTTCATAGCACCTAAGGATGATATTGCCGCTTAAAGTCCCTTCTTTTGAGGGATCGTGGGTGTAAAGAGTAAAGCGTTCAGTTCGGGGATCAAATTTTTCCAGTCCGATTCCCGTGGAAAAAGTACGTCCCAGCCAGAGAGAACCTGAGCTGTCTGAGGTTATAGAGAAGACCTCGTCATCGGCAATGGAGTGAGGGTCGGCAGGGTCATGGGAATACGTAAGAAAGGTCTCTTGTTCTTCAATATACCTGTTCAGGCCTCCTTTGCCGGTTCCGATCCAGATGGTACCCTGAGCATCCTCATAGACAGCATAAACAATTCCTGCGCCAAGCGAGTCTGCGATTTCAGGATTGTGGCGAAAATGAGTGACTTCCTGTTTACTCGGATCGAATCGATCCAGACCGGCAGATGTTCCTGTCCATATCCGCCCTTTCCTGTCGGCGAGGACAGTCCACACACTATCAATCCCGGTAGTCGATGATCCCTCTGCAATAAGTGGAAATTTTGTAAGGGTATTAAGTTTTTTATCATGGCGGAGAAGACCGGTAGTGGATCCTATCCATATGTCTCCTGTTGTGTCTTCGGCAATAAGACGAGGGGCCCAGTTAAAGGTTATCGATTTTTCTGTGGGGTTGGGGGTGGCTTGCTGAGGTTGAATGTGGGTGATAGTGCCGGTTGTCTTGTCGTACATATCAAGGCCGGACAGCGTTACAATCCATATAAGGCCGTCACTGTCTTCGAACACGCACGGCACGAAATTTGAGGTCAGACCATCCGGACCCTCGGTGAAGACGAGTTTTTCATATCCATCATAACGAATAAGTCCCCCTGTTGTAGTCAACCAGAGAAATCCCTCCCGGTCCTGAATGATGGCCATGTTATAGGCGCCACTGTCAAAAACCTCTTCAAACCATGGTTCTCGAGTGCCTCTTTTGTCTGCGAAAGCATCCTGCGCATGGAACAACGACACTGTGAGAAATATGACCAATGGAAACAGTGATGATCTGCTCATGAGTGCACCGATTCTTCCAGCGAGCGG
Organism: Desulfopila sp.; assembly: GCA_036350815.1. Classification (GTDB taxonomy): domain Bacteria; phylum Desulfobacterota; class Desulfobulbia; order Desulfobulbales; family Desulfocapsaceae; genus Desulfopila_A. The sequence goes on along the minus strand of JAZBNU010000540.1, from coordinate 12,941 downwards.
GCATATGATTTGAGAGCCGATAAGCAGGAGTGGGTGCTGTAAAGAAACATTGCAGCGTAAGTCGCTTTTGGTTTCCCTATGCTTTTCTCTTTAACAGTTTGGGACATACCAACAACAACTCCCTGCATATCTTTGCAGCTTTTAAAGCGCAATGTGGTGATGGGGTGATGAACAAAGCTTTCCTTTTTCAGCAAGACCGGATGTGAGTATTCTTTTGCAGTGCTCACACCTTCTTCTGTAAAGGATATCTGTTTTACACCATCTTTTCCAGGTTATTCTAACAGCGGCCGACGCACAATTGGCTTTCGACTCCTGTCCCATGATCGTACAGTAAAACGATGTTCTGTCATCTCAAACTATAAGATGATATACTGGAATCAAATTTGCAGGTTTTATCACTTAAGATTAACGCCGACAAACATAAAGAGTTCGGTAAAATATTTCCGGCAGATATCGGTAGATGGATTCTTTTACTGGAGAGAAGATAGTATCCCGGTTGCATGCAGGGTTGTGTACATCTGATCTGATCGTTTCAATCACCAAGAGGTTTTCATGTTTATGGTTCGTCCCAGTCTGATCGTTCTCTTTTTTTTCCTTGTATTCCTGCAGGCAGATACAGTTAACAGCAGAGTTCTGCGTGCTGGTGTCGCCAGCATGATCACTCCGGTGAGTGCCGTCAAGTACTACCAGCAGGCCATTGAGTATATTGGTGAGCAATTGGGCATGCCGGTGGAAATGGTTCACCGGACCACCTATGACGAAATTGATGTTCTGCTGCATGATAACGAACTTGACCTCGCCTTTATCTGTTCATCCCCCTATGTCTTTAATAATGCTGAATTTGGTGCGGAACTGCTCGCTATTCCACAGGTAAAAGGAGAGACCCGGTACCATTCAAATATCATCGTGCATAAAAACAGTCCGATTACTGTTTTCGAAGAGCTTCGCGGCAGGACTTTTGCTTTTGTCGATCCAAAGAGCAACAGCGGTAAACTCTACCCCACCTACCTTCTTGCTAAAATGGACGAGACGCCGGAGAGCTTTTTTGACTCGTATATCTACAGTTACAGTCACAACAAATCTGTTGAAATCGTAGCTAAAAATCGTGCCTCTGCAGCGGCGGTGGACTCTATTGTTTACGATTTCATGGTTGCTTCGGCTTCTCCTTATGCCGCTCAAACCAAGGTTATTCACCGCTCACCGCCATTCGGAATACCGCCTGTGGTTGTTCCACCAAATGTATCTCCTCTTCTTAAAGAATCGCTCCGTCATATTTTCCTGCATATGCATGAAAATGAATCCGGAAAAAGAATACTAGATGCCATGCGGATTGAAAAATTTGTTCCGGGAAATGACAGTGATTATGACCCAATTCGGGCAATGCGTGCCTTTGTTGTAAATTACATGAAAAACCGAGGTGAAAATGAGCAAGAGCAAAGAACAACGTTGAAAAACGATACCGTGTGGTTCGGCATTCTGCCTCGGGACAACCCCATCATCGCCTATGAGCGCTATCAGCCGTTGATTGACTATCTCACTCATGCTACCGGTTTGCCGACTGAACTGCATCTGGAAAAGAGTTATCGGGAGGTTGTTGACAGCCTCGGCAAAGGGAAGATCAACTTTGCTCTGCTGGGCCCGTTGACCTATCTTGATGCCCGAAAGCGCTACCAGGCTTCTCCCATCGTCAAGAGCAAAACTTCCCGGGGTGAGAGTTTTTTCCGCAGTGTTATCGTCACTGACTCAGAGAGCTCCCTGCAGGAGGTTTCCCAACTGGTCGATAAAAAATTTGCTTTTGCCTCGCTCTGGTCGACCTCGGGCAATCTCATCCCCCGGTATCTTCTGGCCTGGTCTGATATTCATCTCAGTAATCTCCTCGATTATCAACATTACAATTATCATGATACTGTGGCTAAAAAAGTGATCAGCAAGGAATTTGACGCCGGGGCACTCCGACTTTCCACTGCAGAGCGCTATCTTCCTTACGGTTTAAAAATTATTGCCACTTCAGACCCGATTCCCACCGGGCCGGTGGTTGTCTCGCCTCATACCCCCTATTCAATATTGCAGCAATACCAGAAAGCCCTGCTGGCTATGGGTGAGACTGCGGAGGGCAGGGAGATCCTTGCCAGACTTGACCCCGATCTGCAGGGGGGCTTTATACCCGCCTCGGATACGGACTATGAGGAGATTCGCCGGATGATCAACAGTGTACCGCAAACCTGCGGGAAAAGCTGTCATCCAGAGATATCTTTCTAGGAAACCCTTTATCATGCAACTCTCCCTGCAGAAAAAGTTCATCATTGTCGCCTTTTTTTCTCTTTTAGCCCTTACTGCATCGATCAGCACCATCGTCGCTTTGCAGACCAAAACAGCTCTCTATACTGCTTCGGAGAAACAGGGAAAAATGCTGGCGCAGACTGTCAGTGCCCTGATTGTCAATGAACTGATCTATGAAATGCTCGGTCTGGTTGAAGAAGGCGGCCTGATAGACAATTATGTCCGTGGGCTGATCGACAATGAGGAGCTTGATCTCAATTTTGTTGCCGTACTCGATACTTCCGGCAGGGTTATTTCTCATAGTGATTTCAGTGAATACGGCAAACGTTATGACGATGATTTTCTCCAGCAGACTGACGGGACAACCCAGGTCAGGGTGAGGAATGTGCCGGGGAGAGGCGCAGCGGAAAATTCCATGGAGTTCTCCATCGCCCTGTCTATTGAAGGGAAGCGCTGGGGTATGCTCTATTTTTCGTTGTCTCTGCAAGAGGTTGAAGAGAAAATCCGTGAAATTCTACTAAGGATCATCTCAATATCAGGTATTGCCCTGGTTCTTCTTTTTATCTTTATTTATTTTCTCAGCAGACGCTTTATCAAACCGATCATAGATCTTTCCCATGCCATGGCTGAAGTTGAGGTGGAGATGCGCGTCAAAGAGATACCTGTATCGGGAAATGATGAATTATCTCAACTGACAAAAAGCTTCAACGAAATGGTGAACCGGATACGGCGAGCCAATGAACGGATGGGGATCGCGCACGAAAAACTGCTGCAATCTGAGAAACTTGCCACTCTGGGAGTCCTCTCATCCAGTATTGCCCATCGTATCAACAATCCTCTTGGCGGTCTGTTTAATTGTGTTTCGATGCTTCGCCGCAAAGGCGATGAAACAGACTTCAGGAATAGTTACCTCGATCTTATCGAAGAAGGACTGGAGAGTATAAAAGATACAATCGGTCAATTGCTGAACACTGCCGGGCGCGGAAAAGGACAGGAACAACGAAGCAATGTGGCCCTGGTGTTAGCTAACATTATGAAATTTCTCGACTACAGATTAAAGCGGCAGGGCATAAGCTACAGCGCTGCCATTGAGCCGGGTCTGGTTGCTCCTGTTGCCCCGCATGATCTGGAAGAAATATTCCTCAATACAATAATTAATGCAATTCAGGCGATGAAGAATGGTGGAGAACTGCGGGTTACGGCGGCGCGAAAGAACGAGAAAATATACATTGAGATTGAGGACAACGGCTCAGGGATAGACAAGGATGATCTCGAGAAAGTATTTGACCTCTACTATACAACCAAAGAACCAGAAGAAGGTACCGGAGTGGGTTTGTGGATGGCCTATGAACTTGCCCAGAAATATAAAGGTGATATACTTCTGGAAAGCAGCGCAGGAGAAGGAACCAAGGTGTCGTTTATCATTCCGGAGGGCAGATAATGAAGTCCATTTTACTGGCTGAGGACGAGAAGATTTTGCGGATTTCTCTGGCTGATGCCCTCAAAGGCGAAGGATACACGGTTTACGCCACTGCAGACGGCGAAGAGGCCCTTCGTGCTCTGGAGGAAGGCAGCTTTTCCCTGGTGATCACCGATATCCGTCTGCCCAAAGTCGGCGGTATGGAGATCCTGAAAAAAAGCATGCAGGAACAGGCCACTACCCCTGTTGTGATGATGACGGGGTACGGCAGCATAAGCGATGCAGTAGAGGCAATGCGATTTGGTGCCTTCGACTATATCACCAAACCGTTCAACCTTGATGAAATCCTCGCAATTGCTAAAAAAGCACTGCATATAGAAATGATTACCCAGGAAAATATCAGGCTGAAAGAAGAAATCGGGCGCTATTACGGTGCACCAAACATCATCGGGGAAAGCAAAGCCATGCGGGCTATCTTCGGCTTGCTGGACAAGGTCAGCAGGACTGACTCTACCGTTCTGATTCTCGGGGAATCGGGCACCGGCAAGGAACTGATTGCCTCGACCATACATTATCAGAGCAGCAGAAAGGATAAGCCCATAATCAGAGTGAACTGTGCCGCCTTGCCGGAAAATCTGATAGAAAGTGAGCTGTTCGGCTATGAAAAAGGCGCTTTCACCGGAGCATCGGTGAGAAAACCGGGCCGCTTTGATCTGGCCGACGGTGGTACCATTTTTCTTGATGAGATCGGCGATTTGCCATTGCTGACTCAAACTAAAATCCTCCGCGTTCTTGAAGAGCGTTCCTTTGAACGACTTGGCGCTACTGCAACGGCCTCGGTCGATGTACGTATTATCGCGGCAACCAATAAAGATCTGGAAAGCGAGGTAAAAAAAGGAACTTTTCGCGAAGATCTGTATTACCGCCTCAATGTCATCCCCGTCCTTCTGCCGGCTTTAAGAACCAGGAGGGAAGATATCCCTCTTCTGGTGGATGTCTTCAGCAGAAGGTTGAACGATCAGATGGGGAGAGATGTCGTCTTTTCCGCTGAGGCCATGGAAATATTGATGACCTACTCCTTTCCAGGCAATGTCCGGGAACTGCTTAATGTTGTAGAGCGCTGCATTGCCCTGGCCTCTGACAACAGTGTCGGTCCACAGGATCTTCCCCTTCATATTGCGAAAAACAGCAAAAACAAGACCCAGCTTGCTTCCCTTCAGGACGTGACTGCCACCGCGGAAAAGAAACATATTATCGATATCCTCCGTCTGACCAAAGGGAACAGAACCCAGGCTGCAGAAATTCTGGGGATCAGCCGCAAAACTCTGTGGGAGAAAATCAACCTTCACGATATCGCTCCGTAAGAACATACCTTCCCGCAAACTACAGGGACGAAGTGTTTCAAAAGCGTAACAGTTGAAACTGGTTGTTTCTCCTAATATATCAGAATTAATAGATTAATTAGACATAACTGCCACAATGTGTTATTCATTTGCGAGCCTCGCTTGAAAACATCCCCATTTGCCTGATTTTCTGTGGAATAGTAAAAAGTAAGACTAAAAAGTGTTACGTTGGTGTAACGTTTCAAGGTTGCAGACCCATGGCATGGATCGTGCAAAGTCTGGATTGATTGATCCATATTGCTTTCCATGATGGAAAGGAACAACTGGTTACCTAATTCAACACTGTAACGCGGAGGTACTGATGAAAATAAAGAGAAGGGATTTTCTCAAACTGACGGCGGTCGCTGGAGCCGCAGCGGCTCTGAGCGGCTGTAGTGGCAAGGAAACAACCATGAACGCGCTGGCTGCCGCAAAAGGCAACGGCAAAATTGGTGAGGCGCCTGGACAATGGATACCATCCACCTGCCAGGGATGCACCACCTGGTGTCCGATAGAAATCTATGTGCAGGACGGCAGAGCCGTCAAAGTCAGGGGCAATCAATTGAGCAAGGCCAATAGCGGCTATTGCTGCCCGCGAGGACATCTTATTCTGCAGCAGCTCTATGATCCGGATAGAATCAAGGTACCGATGAAAAGGACGAATCCCCAGAAGGGACGCGGAGTGGATCCGATGTTTGTCCCTATCACATGGGACGAGGCAATGGACACCATTGCTGATAAAATCATGGAACTCCGTGAAAATAAGGAAACCCATAAGTACATGCTGATGCGGGGACGTTATTCCGATCACAATTATCTCCTCTATGACTATCTGACCAAACTGATCGGTTCACCCAATAATATTTCCCACAGCGCCATCTGTGCTGAGGTGGAAAAATTCGGCGCCTATTACACCCAGGGATACTGGGGCTATCGGGATTATGATCTGGATAATATGAAGTACCTGATCGTCTGGGGTTGTGACCCGATTTCTTCTAATCGTCAGGTTCCTAACTCAATAACCAAAATGGGCAGGGTTCTTGACCAGGGTACTGTTGTTGCCATAGATCCACGGATGAGCAATACCGCCGCCAAGGCTCATAAATGGTTGCCGATAAAACCCGCTGAGGACGGGGCTCTGGCAGTGGCTATGGCCCATGTTATTCTTACTTCCGGAAGCTGGTACAAGGACTTTGTCGGTGATTTCAAAGATGGCCGGAATCGTTTTGTCGCCGGTCAAACCGTTGCAGAGGAAGATTTTGTTGAAAAACACAGCAACGGCCTGGTCAAGTGGTGGAATATCGAGTTAAAAGATAAAACCCCGGCCTGGGCCGCCAAAATTACAGGTATTGATGAAAAAACCATAATTGAAGTCGCAACTGGTTTTGCCGCAGCAGCACCGCATTGCGGCGTCTGGTACGGCCCGACAATGATGCCGCGCGGCAGCTATGCCGTTTTCTGCATGCATGCACTCAATGGCCTGGTTGGTGCGGTGGATAATGAAGGTGGTGTAATTACATACCAGAAGGCACTTTCCAGCAGTTTCCCAAAGTATGCTGATTACCAGGATGAGATTGCCAAGGCCGGAACCAAGAATAAAAAAATCGATCAGCGCGGTACCTTGAAATTTCCTGCATTGAAAGAAAAGTCTGGTGGAGGTGTCGTCACCAATAATGCTGCAAACGGTATTCTGGCTGAAGATCCTTATGATATTAAGGTAGCTGTCGGCTACTACAATAATTTCAACTTTTCAGGCACCGAAGCACATAGATGGGACAAGGCCATGGCCAAGATTCCCTTTTTCGCCCACGTTGTAACGATGCTTTCGGAAATGACCCAATTTGCCGATATCGTTTTACCTTCAACCATGCATCACACCGAGCAGTGGGCCATTGTTCGCGGTGCTGCCAATACCTACGGCCACACTTCCATCCAGCAGCCGGTCATCAAACCTCTTTTTGAGGCTAAGGCCCCGGAAACCGAGTTTGTCTGGCTCCTGGCAGAAAAACTGAAGACCAAGGGATTTTCCAATATCTACGACTATCTGCATAATGAGTTTAAAGATCCCGAAACCGGCAAGAAACCCACCAACTCCCTGGAGTTCTCTCTGTATGCCACCAAGATTCGCAGCCAGAAGGCGTGGGATCCCAAAGAATACGGAGACTACAAAGGAGATCGTTTAAATGGCTGGGAAGAGTTCCGCACTAAAGGCGTGGTCAACTCACCCAAGCACTCCCCCAGAAAAATGTGGGAAAAAGGATTTCCGACAGAAACGAAAAAATTTGAATTCTACAGTGAAACTCTGAAAAAAGTTTTAACCGCACATGCGGAAAAGCACAAGGTCAGTGTTGATGAAGTCCTCCGGGTTACCAATTATGAGGCCTCCGGCGAGCTTGCCTTTGTGCCTCACTATGAATCTCCGCTCCGACATGGCGACAGAGCCGCCTATCCCTTTGACCTCATTGATATGAAGTCCCGCTTCAATCGGGAAGGACGAAGCGCCAATCTGCCCATGTATTATACCTTCAAGCATTGCGATCCCGGCGAGCTCGTTGGGGGTGAAGACGTTATCCAGATTAATCCATTGGATGCAGCCAAGCTCGGTATCAAGGACGGCGATATGGTCAAGGTTTCTTCCGTTGTAGGGAGTCTCAACGTCCGTGCCAAGCTCTGGGAAGGTGTACGACCAGGCATCGCGGCTAAATGTTTCGGTCAGGGACATTGGGCATATGGCAGAGTGGCGGCAAAAGATTACAAGAAATTTGAGCCCCGGGGTGCCAACTTCAATGAAATCATGCCCGATGATTATGACAGACTCTCCGGTTCTACCGCCCGCAACTGCGGCTTCACCGGCGTCAGTATAGCAAAAATTTAGCAAGGAGGTAAAGCAAGATGCCTAAATATGGAATGGTAATAGATCTGCATAAATGCGTCGGCTGTGGTGCCTGCGGTCTTGCCTGTAAAAATGGAAACAACACCGGTGACCGGGCCAATGGCCAGAGCCACAACTGGGCCGATTATATGATAGAGGTAGCAGGAAAATTTCCCAACGTCATCTATACAAATTACCCGGTACTCTGCAATCATTGCAGCAACGCACCCTGCGTTGAGGCCTGCCCGGTAGAGCCCAAAGCCATGTTCAAAACCAAGGATGGCATTACCATGCACAACGATGAACGGTGCATTGGCTGTCAGGCCTGTCAGTATGCCTGTCCTTACAGTGATGATGACCTTGATGCCGGTAATTCCCAGTACAGTGTCATCAGCATGAACTTTGAGGACGAAGCAACGCACCCCCGGTACGCAGATGCTGGCAGTCTCTACGCCGGCACCGCCTCCGGTGCGGTAATTGCCGCTGCTGCCGGGGCCACCCCACCTTATAAAACCGATTACACTCACCCGGATTATGAGGCGGTGCGTCGTCCCGGTGTCGTGGAAAAATGTATTTTCTGCGACCACCGTCTGCAGAAGGGAGAAATTCCGTACTGCGTTGAGGCCTGTCCTTCCAGTGCCCGGACCTTTGGTGATTTAAGCGATGGTAACAGCGAAGCCTCCAAACTTCTGAAAAAACACGATTCCATCGTGCTCAAACCGGAAGAAGGGACAAAGCCAAACGTTTTCTATATTAGAAAGCGTCAGGCATAATGTAACTGTTGCGTCAACCTCCTTAACAGGCAGCGATCTCATTGAACGAAGGGGTCGCTGCTTTCTTTTACCCAGGGATTGTTTTATGGCGGCATACGATACATACGAACTTACCATCATCGGCGACTGTTATAGACTTTTGGCTGCTTGTTTTTACGAACCCGACAAGCCGCTGTTTGTTGAACAGAAGGTTTGCTCCAATCTGGCCATGCTGCTGGAAAAAATCTCTCCCGAAGCGGCCGAAGCTGCAAGGGATATGAGCAAAAATCTGCTTCGCCAGGAACAGCAGCAAATGCTTGTTGATTATGCCGCCCTTTTTGTCGGCCCTTTTGAACTGCCCGCACCGCCTTACGGTTCGGTCTATCTCGAAAAAAACAAGACAGTAATGGGGGATACAACGCTGCAGGTGCTGAAAATGTATCAGGATGCCGGTCTGCAGGTGGAAGAAAAGGAACCTCCTGACCATATCGCTATTGAACTGGAATTTTTGTCTTTTCTCTGTGCTGAAGAAGTCCGGGCACATGCGCAGCAGGATGACGAAAGAGCCGGACGGCTGAGGCAAATGCGGCACATGTTTTTTACAACGTTTTTGGACGTCTGGGTCTACAGGTTTTGTGAGGCAGTCCGGTCCGGAACGGGCAATACTTTTTACCTTGCTCTGGCAGACTGCCTGGCTGCTTTTGTTGCCTCACAACAACGTCATGAAGCGCTGTCTGTCTGAAAATCCAGCCTTTTTCAGGTGATGAGCCATGGCAGCTGTTTCTCTGCTCACAGGTTTTTTCAGGGACCCTGTTGTAGAAGTCAGTGTACTCCAGCGTCGCTGTCTTAAAAACAGGTTGAACAGCTGTCGCTGTGCTCTCTGTATCGATGCCTGCCCAACGGGCGCTCTGCGCTATCACAACAGCCATATCGAAATCGACTCAAGTATCTGCAGCGGCTGTATGCGCTGCAGCGCTGTCTGTCCAAATGAGGTGTTCATCTCATCCTACGATTTTTCCAGCGCCCTTGAGGCCGCTGTGCGTGATGAAAACGAGTGTATCGTTTTCTCCTGCCCGAATCAGAAACAGTATGCTGAGAGTGAGACTGTTGTTCCCTGTCATGCGGTTTTTTCCGTGGAGGCGCTTCTTTTTCTCGGTACTTCCGGGAAAAAAGAGATCCACTTCAACACTGCTGACTGCGCTTCCTGTGTCAATAATTCCGCTCTGCTCCAGTTCAGTCGAGAGTTGGCAGGTCTGCTCAAGCAGTTTGGAGCCAGTCTTCCTGCGGCTTTTCTGCTTCAGGCAGCGCCAATACATGATGAGAAGATTTCTGCTAGAAGGTCTTTTCTTGCAGCACTGAAAAAGAGAGCCCTTTCTGTGGCTTGTCCCACGCGGCAGAGCACTGGGCTTGATAATTGCGCTGTTTCACGCCGGATCACCCCCAATATATCCCTCAGGCAGAAAGGAATTGCCGCCGCGATCTACTCCACATCTCTTACCGAAAATATTCTTCCTTTCCTGACAGTCAGCGATACATGCCGGCCCTGTCCACGGTGTGCCGGAATCTGTCCAACCGGTGCGCTCCGTCTGAAAAAAGAAAATGGTAGTAAAAGACTTGAGTTCAATCGACACCACTGCAGCAGTTGCGGTCTGTGCCTGGATTTCTGCAAGCACAGCGCTTTGAGGCTTTTTACTCCTTATAGTTTCTGATAGAAAATCATAAGGTGATATTTTATATAAAAACGAATACATAACAGTGTATATGTCTTAGTGATAGCCTCGGAAAAAGGTAAAGCCATACCATTCGCTATGCACGAATCAAAAAAGTTTTTTCAGCTTTTCAAACCATTTCAATTGTGAGTATACTAAAATATCGGGATGGCAATGAATGGTAGCAACACCCGTTCTCCTTCCAGGGATAGTCTTGAAATGGATGATAGCAGACACGCTTATATTGATGTTGATGGACCGGAAAACTACATTAATCGTGAATTAAGCTGGCTCTCTTTCGCCCGCAGGGTGCTGCAGCTCGCCGAGGACACATCGTTGCCACTGCTGGAGCGACTCAAGTTCGCTGGTATTATGGGGATGATATTTGACGAATTCGTCATGAAACGGATGGGTGGCCTGCACCAGAAGATCCGACAGAAACCCCGTCAGGCTGGTGTTGATGGACTGACTCCCTGCGAAGAACTGGAATTATGTTGGGAGGAGCTGCAACGGCAGACGAAACTGCTGAGCACTCTCATTGAGGATGATCTGCGGCCCGCTCTTGCCGCAAAGGATATCCATCTGCTCTCTTACACATCTCTTTCGGCGAGCGATAAGGAGTATCTGCAGACGCATTTTCGCAATAAAGTGTTGCCGATATTGACTCCTCTGGCTGTCGATGCCGCCCATCCTTTTCCATTTATCAGCAATCTCAGCTTCAATCTTGCCATTGTAATCACAGGAGCACAGGGGCGTACCAGGTTCGTGCGTCTAAAGGTGCCTTCAAATCGATCACGCTGGGTGAGATTGCCGGGTGGTGAGGTACGGTTCGTGCCGCTTGAGGATATTATTGCGCATAACCTCCATGATCTTTTCCCTAAGGCGGTATCTTTTGCTACCTACTTTTTCCGTGTGACCCGGGCGGCGAAAGATAATCCGTGGGATCGGGCGAGGATGGACGATCAGCAGGCAGATGAGCTGCAGCCGGGCAGTATCATCAGCATGGTCACCGCTGAATTGAATTTCCGTAAATTTGCCGGAATTGTGCGTCTCGAAGTTGGAGAAGACATTCCTGCCGAACTTCTCGACTGGCTGGTGGCTCAGCTCAATATCGAGCGCAATCTGGTTATGCGGATCCGTGGTCTGGTCGGGCCTGGTGATCTCTTATCGCTTAAAGTAGAGGGGAAAAATGAGCTCCGGGACATACCGCATGTTCCCGCCGATCATGAGCGACTGAGACACTTGCCCGCCGATGTGCCCGAAGCTTTTTTCAGTGAAATTCGAAAGAAGGATATTCTTCTTCACCTCCCGTATCACAGCTTCGATACATCGATTTTGCGACTGCTGCAGATAGCTGCCGTCGACCCTAAAGTGCTGGCCATAAAATTGACTATTTACAGGACTTCAAGCCAGTCTCCCATCATTAAAGCTCTTGTGGAGGCAGCACAGCGCGGTAAACAGGTTGCCGTTCTTGTGGAAATAACCGCCCGTTTCGATGAAGCACCCAATATCATATGGGGACAGCAGTTGGAGAGGGTTGGTGCTCATGTTGTTTACGGTGTTGAACGTTTGAAGACCCATGTAAAACTGGCCATGATTGTTCGTGAGGAAGATGCTGGCATTACCCGTTATGTCCACGTGGGCACTGGAAATTATCATACCGGAACGGCCCGTCTTTATGAGGATCTCGGCATTATCAGCAGCAACCGCCAGCTGGGGGAGGATGTCAGCCGCCTCTTCAACGAACTGACCGGTGCGATACCGGCACAGGAGTATGCGCTGCTGCTGGTTGCCCCTCACAATATGCGAGAACGCTTCACCGAAATGATCCGGCGTGAAGCTGAAAACAGTAAAGCGGGCAAACCTGCAGCTATTACGGTGAAAATCAACCAGCTCCAGGACCAGCAGATTATCCGTGAATTATATCTGGCCGGTCAGGCAGGGGTTCGCATTTTGATTATCTGTCGAGGGTTGTGCAGCCTGCGCGCCTCATCTCCCGGACTCTCGGAAAATATAAGGGTCCGCAGTATTCTCGGCCGCTTTCTTGAACATAGTCGCATATACCGCTTCGAAAACAATGGAGATCCGGAGTTTTTCATTGGCTCAGCCGATTGGATGAAACGCAATCTTGATAGACGCATGGAATCAATTGTTCCCGTTCTCGATCATGATATCAAGGCCGAACTCGAAAGAATCCTTGAGATTTACGAAAGTGACAATACCTTTGCCTGGGAGATGCAACCGGACGGCAGCTATGACAGGTGCCGACCGCTCGATGCTGAATCACCGATTACGGCTCAGCGAGCCTTTGTGATTTCCCTGATGACGGAAGAGTCGTAATTCTGCATCGTTTGCGCTCTGCTCATCACCGCTTTCTCCGCTTCCCTAGACACCATGTTTACCGAAATTGGGCAGATCTTTCTGTCGTTTTCCACTGTTGCCGAAGAAGGGTGGATAGACTACTATGGCACCTCGCTCTGGATCGGGGCAACTATGGCTGACGAGTGGGGTAGGGATCTTCTTGAG
>JAZBNU010000539.1:0-13302 GCA_036350815.1 Desulfopila sp. | reverse complement strand
GATGAGGACGGTATTCGTCGTACCTGTCGTCAGTTGAAAGACGGCTTTGCAGGAATTGAGAGGTTCCGAGAGTATTATGCTGTAAAAGCACTGCCTAATCCTGCAATTCTCAAAATCATGGCAGAGGAAGGTTTCGGCTTTGACTGCAGTTCTGCAACTGAGCTCTTCCTTGCCAGAGAGGTGGGGGGACGAGGCGAAGATATTATGTTCACTTCGAATAACACCAGTGAGCGCGACTTTCTCCTTGCTGAAAATGACGGCGGCTGCATCCTCAACCTCGACGATTTATCTCTGCTAGATAAGGTTCCCAGGATTCCTGATACGATCTGCTTCCGCTACAACCCTGGAGAACTGCGTGGCAGCAATGATATTATCGGAAAACCTCTGGAAGCTAAATATGGAGTGAGTCATGAACAGATCATTGAAGCATATCGTCGCGCAAAAGATCTAGGCGTCAAAACATTCGGCATCCACACCATGCTCGCTTCCAATGAACTAAACTACAGGTATATGGTACAAACTTCACAGATGCTTCTTGATCTTGTTGAAGAAATTGGCGAAAAACTGGGAATCCGTTTCGACTTTATCAATATAGGAGGTGGCCTTGGAATTCCCTACAGACCTGAAGACCCACCTTTTAATATTGCAAAGATGGCTCAAGAAATAACATTACAGTTCCATTCTTTTCAAGAAAAGCATAACTATATGCCTGCCCTTTATATGGAAAGCGGCAGGTTCATGACCGGGCCACATGGTGTCCTGGTGACCAGAGCAATTAACAGAAAATCTATTTACCGAACCTATATCGGTGTTGATGCCTGCATGACGGCACTCATGCGTCCTGCCATGTATGGGGCATATCATCATATCGATGTACTGGGTAAAAACACTGAAGAAAAGATGGAGGTGGTTGACGTCGTAGGCTCTCTCTGCGAAAATAATGATAAATTTGCCATACAGAGGGAGTTACCGTATATTACAGACGGCGATCTTCTCATTATTCAAGACACCGGAGCACACGGCCATGCCATGGGATTCAACTATAACGGCAAACTGCGCCCCCAGGAACTCCTTTTAAGAGAAAATGGCGCTGTCGAACGTATTCGGCGTGCTGAGAACGCAGATGATTATTTCCAGACATTGCATTTCGAAAAAAGCGTTCTCGAGCTCTGAAAAATCCTTCCAGGGAAATCCTCTCAGCAGATGACAATCGATATTGACCAGTTTCTTCAAATTGTCTCCGAAGCCGTCGCCGGGAAAAAAGTACCGGTTGTCGACCTCATAGCGGTGCAGACAAACGATCCCTTCAAAGTGCTGACGGCAACAATCCTGTCAGCACGTACCAAGGATGAAACCACTGCCTCCGCAGCAGAAAAGCTCTTTGCCAAAGCACCTACCCCTGAGGCTCTGGCATCGCTGGCTGCAGATGAAATTGAAAAATTGATTTATCCCGTCGGTTTCTACAGAAACAAAGCAAAATTCCTTGCCTCCCTTCCAGCGGCTTTACGGCAATTCGATTATCAAGTTCCCGATACTATGGAAGAACTGCTCCGACTCCCAGGGGTCGGTAGAAAAACAGCTAACCTCGTGTTAAGCGTTGCTTTTCAAAAACCTGCCATCTGCGTCGATACTCACGTTCATCGCATAATGAATATCTGGCGATACGTTGACACATCAACACCAGAGCAAACAGAGATGGTACTGCGCCGCGACCTGCCGCCCAGACACTGGATTCCAGTCAATGCACTCCTGGTTGCTTTCGGCCAGTCCATCTGCACCCCCATCAGCCCCAAATGCGACATCTGTCCTCTAGATAAAAAATGCCCGAAACACGGCGTCAAACCACGAAAAAATCGGAATATGAAACACGACAGACAGGGAAACGAACAGACATTTATCTCATGGAACGTCAACGGCATAAGAGCCGCCGAGAAAAAAGGATTTATTTCGATTGTAAAAGAACTTTCTCCCGAAATACTGGCCCTGCAGGAAACCAAGGCCCAGCCGGACCAACTCTCTGCAGAGTTGAAAAACATTAACGGCTATTCATCCTATTGGCACAGTGCTGTCCGAAAAGGATACTCAGGTGTCGCAATATACGCGAAAGAGAAGCCTATATCTGTTATAGAAGGTATTGGTGAGGACAAATTTGATTGCGAAGGGCGTGTCCTCACCCTTGAATACTCCACTTTCTACTTCGTCAATATCTACTTTCCCAACAGCGGGCCGGACCTGCAGAGACTGCCCTACAAAATCGATTTCAACTCTGCTCTGCACTCCTTTGTAAAAAACCTTGCTGCGCAGAAAAATGTCGTCATTTGTGGAGACTACAACGTCGCTCATAAGGAAATAGATCTGAAAAACCCTCAGTCAAATACGCAAAATGCCGGTTTTACTGCAGAAGAACGTGCCTGGATGGATGATTTCGTCAATTCAGGATTTATAGATACTTTCAGGATGTTTAACCCGAATGAGGAACAATATACCTGGTGGAGCTACAGATTTAATGCCCGAGCCAGAAATATCGGATGGCGTATCGACTACTTCTGTGTTGATGAAAGGAGCCGTGACCTGGTCATTGATGCTGCTATACTGCAGGACATTATGGGCTCTGATCATTGCCCTGTTCTCCTCAAATTCAAACCCAAACAAGTATAACACTATCAGTATTGAGAATGCATATAGAACAACGAAAACCTATCCTTTCCGAACCCCACCAGTTCAACATAACGTGAATGCTCTTCCTTTATCGGTTTTCTTCAGGAAGTCTATGAACTTGCGATGTCCCGCCGGAAAGGCGTAGTTTTCCAGCTGATCTTTCTGGATCCAGTGATATTTCTGAGCCGCATGAAGAGCAGGCAACATTGATTCTCCCGGCAAACAGCAGAGATAACAGTGCAGCGTAACCTTGTATCTTGTGTAAAAATGGGTGACTGTCGTTATCTTTTCCCGAATCTCAACGGTGAACCGGGTCTCCTCCCAATACTCACGCAGTAGTGCTTCTTCAGGGGTTTCTCCTCTTTCTACTCTTCCTCCGGGAAACTCCCAAAGCCCACCCCAGATATCATCATCCCTTCTCTGCTGAATAAAGATATGGCCATTTTTACAAAGCATGCCCGTAGCCATTTCTATAGGAATGGTTACCTGCTTTGTATTTTTAACTGGACGCTCCTCAACAAAATTTCCTGCATACGCCGCGCATTCTTTTATCACCGGGCAGTTTCCGCAGTCAGGATTTCTCGGGGTACATATCATTCCCCCCAGATCCATGAGTGCCTGGTTAAAATTTCGTGCCTCTCCTGAAGGTAACATCTCCCAGGCAATTTTCATTATTTTTTGATGGACGCCTTTGCTTTTCAACGGCTCATCAATATCGAATATTCGGGCAAAGACACGTTCTACATTAGCATCCACCACAGGGATATCTGCGTTATAGGCAATGCTTGCAATGGCGGAAGCCGTGTACGGCCCTACTCCGGGAAGCTTAAGCAATTCATCATACTCACAAGGTACTCGGCCCTCATATTCAGAATGCATCAAGCGGGCTGCCTTGTGGAGGTTTCGAGCTCTGGCGTAGTAGCCCAGCCCTTCCCAGTATTTTAATATTTCATACGAAGAACTTCGGGCAACAGCCTGAATATCAGGGTAGCGCTTCAACCACCTTTCAAAATACGCAACCCCTCTTTCCATCTGGGTCTGCTGCAGCATTATTTCAGAGAGCCAGACATGATATGGATCGTAAGTTCTTCGCCAGGGGAGATCCCTGGAAAAATTTCGAAACCAGCGCAACAAACGATACTGGAACAAAGATATATCAAATTCCATTCGAACGTGGTTATCCCTCAATGGTGGTATTCAGGATGACAGCAGAGCCGGCTGCGATGAAAAACAATGCCCTGTCTTCCAGTCACATCAGCCAGCCATCCCCCCCCAAAAAAAAAGCTTATTCGAGGATGCATCCGAATAAGCTTTCAGCATGGTGCAAACTGAATGGAAGCTACATTCTTCTATACAGTTCCAGCGCTTTTTCGTGTGTCATGATCTTCCGCCAGTCGGGGCCGAAGCAGTTTTCCCACAGAGGTGCCAGGCCCAAGGCCACTTTGACCATTGTGTTCAAAGCCTCATCACCAAGCCCACTGGTGAGATTCCGGGGCAGGGTGATAGCATGCCGGCTCATCATTTGACGAAATTCCTCAACTCCCTGGGGGTATACATCTTCAAGGTAATCGAAAGTGATGCAGCAGCCTATTCCATGATGCGTCCCAAGAACAAAAGAGAGACCGTAAGACAAAGCATGACAGGCTCCTACCTGAGAGTAGGCTATGGACATACCGCCAAACAGTGAGGCCATCATCAGCTTGTCGTCCCTGTCGTCACGATCTTCGAGATAAACCTGCCGGCACAGTTCGATGGATTTCTCACCATATGCTCTGCTGAACTCATTAAGATAGGTTCCCTGCAGGGATTCAACATCATGTATATAGCAGTCCATTCCGGTATAAAACCATTGGTCTTTAGGAACGCCGGCGATAAGCTCAGGATCCAGTACCATCTGATCAAACAGGGTGTAGTCGGAGTTAATACCAAGCTTTTTTTCCGGGCCTGTGAGCACAGTAGTGCGGGATACTTCCGCTCCTGTTCCCGACAGGGTTTGTATTCCGACATGATATACGGCTGGATTTTTAATGAGATCCCACCCCTGATAGTCAGCTGCGGAACCTGGGTTGGTGAGAAGAAGTGAAACCGCTTTGGCGATATCCATTGTACTGCCGCCGCCGATACCGATAACACCATCTGGAAGAACAGGAGAATGTTCTTTAATTCTGGCAACAAGCTCATCTATATATTTTGTCTTGGGCTCATCATCAACATTCACATGAAGAAGGAAATCCTTTTCCCGCAATGGAATTCTCCCCTCCAGTGTCTTTCCCTGAAAGACATCATCAAGCACAAAAACCATATACGCATTTTGAGTTAGCCTCCGTTCCCGGAGAATTTCATCAAGCTGAGCAAAACAGCCCCGCCCAAACATAACCTTTGGGACAACACTAAAATTTCTATACATTTAAACACCTTAAAAGGTTTTGACAATACATTCCAACACTCCATCTTTCATGCCACAACAGCTTTTCTGCCAGCCCTATCCCTTACTAGATAATATAGAAAAACTCAAGAATGATTTCATCTTACA
This sequence comes from Desulfopila sp., assembly GCA_036350815.1. GTDB lineage: Bacteria > Desulfobacterota > Desulfobulbia > Desulfobulbales > Desulfocapsaceae > Desulfopila_A. The sequence continues at coordinate 8,111 of JAZBNU010000539.1, read as the reverse complement.
GGTCCGCTGCCTCTTGTCCCAGAACGCCAATGTACTGTATAATACAACCATTATTACAGGTAATTTTAACTGTTGCTTTTCATTTCCTGCAGTATTCCGATTAGATCTCTAACGAAAGCACATTCGCATTGCGCACTGCAAAGCTCCAGGTCTTCTTTATGGAGACAATGGGTTGGACATTCTTCTGTCAGGGTTTTTCTGCCGGTATGAGGGATCGCGGGATTAAGATCGTAGAAATGACCAGCCTTTACCGTCATAGTTGAAAAACAGCCTTCCACTTTATGGGTAAAATAAAAGAGTCCAAGTTCCAGTCTGTCGAAATGAGCCTGGTAACCATTGAGTACCAGTGAGTTGTCATCAATAAAGCTTTTTCTGTCATGCCAGACTGTCGCACACATGGGGCATTTTTTAAAGATTTCTTGCCGCTTCATTTCGTATTTGCTCTGTTCAGTTGAAAAATGCCAATGGAGTAGCACCCCCTCTGTTTAAGGGATGCAACATACAGTACCTTCATGAAGGGCATGCTTCCATAGTATCAATAATCTTCAAGCTGGTACGAAAAGACTAAAAGGTATACTATATAACCTTATACCCTCTGCAGCAACCGCTAAAGACTGCGATATGATTTGGTATCAACATGGAAACATTTGGCATAGAGAGAATCAATCCTGGGAAAAAGAGCATGTCTAAACAACTCAGCATAGTCGACACCATGGAAAACCCTGCAAATATCCCTCTGGCTGAAAAAGCACGGCCTGATACTTTAGAACAGGTATTCGGCCAGGAAAAAGTTGTCGGCCCCGGGTCTGTACTCAGAACTATGATGGAGCAGGACGACTACAACTCATTTATCCTCTGGGGTCCTCCCGGAACCGGGAAAACAACTATTGCCAGACTGATAGAGAAAACCACCTCGCATAATTTCCGTTTTTTCAGTGCAGTCCTTACCAAAATAGGCCAGGTCAAGGAACTTATGGAACAGGCCGGCTATCTCCTTCGCGCCCAAAACCGTAAGACGCTGGTATTCATCGACGAGATTCACCGCTTCAACAAATCGCAGCAGGATGCTTTTCTTCCCTACGTTGAATCTGGAGCAATAGTGCTGATAGGAGCGACAACAGAAAATCCATCTTTCGAAGTTATTCCGGCACTTTTATCACGATGCCACGTCTTTGTGCTCGAGCAGCTCAACAGTGATGAAATCCGTACCATTCTGAAAAACGGTATCACCAGACTGCCGCATCGCATCACAGTGGAACCCGAGGTATTCAAAATAATAGCAGAGCGTTGCGGAGGTGATGCCAGACGGGCCCTGAATACTCTGGAGTTGATCTGCCGAAGAGCAGACCGAAATAAGCCAATAACCAGTGATTTTGTACTGGAAGCTCTGGCAGTACGCTCCATGTTTTACGATAAAGGCGGAGAAGAACACTACAATCTTATATCGGCGCTGCAGAAATCCATACGAGGCAGTGATCCCCAGGCAGCTCTCTATTGGATGGCACGCATGCTGGAATCCGGAGAAGATCCCTTATATATACTGAGAAGGCTGGTACGTATCGCCAGTGAAGACATTGGTCTGGCTGACCCCAACGCTCTTGTTCAGGCAATTGCAGCCAAGGATGCTGTTCATTTTCTGGGTATGCCGGAAGCCAATACCGCCATGACACAGCTGGTTGTCTACCTTGCCACGGCTCCGAAAAGCAATGCCTGCGAAACAGCCGCACATGCAGCCCAGCAGGATGCCCGGCAGACGGGTTTTCACAAGGTCCCGCTGCATATCTGCAACGCACCGACCGCTCTCATGGGAGAGCTGGGATACGGCAAAGGATACAAATACTCTCACGATTTTGCCGGCGGATACAGCTACCAGAGATATTTCCCTGAAGGGATGCAGGAAAAAACCTATTTCACCCCTTCTACTTTCGGCTTTGAAAAAGAGATCGCCAAACGCATCCAATGGTGGAAAAGACTGAAAGATGAGCAATCAAACAAGAATCGTTGAAAAACACGTTTTCTCCTCACATCTTGATACAGCTTTCCATCCTTTGACTGTATCAAAAAATCACCCGTTTAGACACTCGAGAAGGTGTTCCGTAATCCTGCCGTTGCTGGCAACAATTCCAGACTGTGGGAAATCATCTCCGCCCTTCATATCAGACACCACCCCGCCCGCTTCTTCCACAAGGAGAACCCCGGCGGCAATATCATATATATTCAGATTCATTTCCCAGAAACCGTCAACCTTCCCTGCCGCAACATAGGCAAGGTCGATGGCAGCCGAGCCACATCTCCTTATATCACGTATTTGAGGCAGCACTCGATTAAGAAAGTAGAGGTTATTAGGTTCTCTTCCGGCACGCAGACAGGCGAAACCGGTAGCCAGAACAGCATTGATCATTATCTCCGTCGGTGACACAGTTAAACGGGTGGTGCCGTTCAGCCAGGCGCCTCCATCACGTTCTGCGGAAAACATCTGCCTCAGAGCAGGAGCATAAACAACACCGGCCTGGGTGGCACCCTTCACCTGGTATGCAATACTGACGGAATAAAAAGGCTGTTGGTGAAAATATGAGGTCGTGCCGTCTATGGGATCGATAATCCAGCAGTAATCTGCACCATGATCGGTTGTGCCTGTTTCTTCACCAATAATATTGTGTTCTGGAAAATGGGTGGTGATCTCATTGATAATATGATCCTCCACCATTCTATCCACTACAGTTACCAGGTCCCTTGCACCTTTGAAATCAGGATCAGTACCGGAGAGCCCCGCCGACTCCCGCAGGCAGATTTCACCAGCTTCTTCAGCAATTTTTTTTATAAACTCAAGCATGAGCACTCCTTACAGGCCTAAAGATCAGAAAAATGTTTTGAGACATCATTACAGATCAAGAGTTTCGCCCCGCTTAGGCACCACGACATCAAAACCATGCGGTTGAAGAAACTCTTTAAAGGCGAGAGCCTGGTCTTCCTCACCATGAACCAGAGCAATTTTTCTGATATTCAAATTTGATTCTTTGACAAAACGTAGCATCTCATTCCGGTCACCATGAGCACTGAAGCCACCTATTTTCACTACTTTTGCCAGTAATGGATACTCCTTACCGAAAAACTTCATCATCGGCGGCTCGCCCTTCCTGCCATTTTCCTCAAAACGTTCTCCTTCCTCAACAATCCTGCGCCCTAGAGTGTTCTGCGCCATATAACCAACAACAAGAATAGTGTTTTTGGGGTTATGTATTTTATAGCGTAGATGATGAAGCACCCTTCCAGCCTCACACATCCCCGATGCGGAGATGACTATATGAGGAGCTTTCTCTCTGGTTACAGCCATGGAATCTTCCACAGATTGTGTAAAGTTGACCTGCTCAAAATAAAAAGGATTCATTCCATTCTGGAGAAAAGTGCGATGCGTGTCTTTATCATACACCTCTGGATGCTCTCCAAAAACCTTGGTGAGGCTTGTCGCCAGAGGACTGTCAACCCAGACGGGCACCCTGGGAACACTTCCTTCATTATAGAGTTCATGAATATAATAGAGGAGTTCCTGCGTTCTGCCGAAGGCAAAAGACGGAATGACAACTGAACCACCCCGCTTGATCGTCTCATTAAGCACATCGCGAAGATGAGGCTTGAGGTCAATGATGGATTCATGATCTCGGTCACCATAGGTACTCTCCATAACGAGAAGATCGATATCCCTGTCCCCCTCTTCAAAATCGAGGGCCGGATTGCGGATAATTGGTTTGTCAAACCGGCCGATATCACCGGTGTAGCAAATATTTTTGGTTGCTCCGTTACTGTTGTGTTTAATAATACTTACCGCTGAACCAAGAATATGACCGGCTTCATAAAATTTGCAGGTTGTATCACGTCCAATTATCACCTCTTCCCTGTAAGGGAGTCCTTCAAACATGGCAAGTGCAGTTTCCGCATCAGCCATAGAGTAGAGCGGTTCTATGCGTTTCAGGCCGTATTTATCGATGAAGTCATTTATGGCACTGTCTTTCAGACGAGCGGAATTTGCCTCTTTCAAGAGAGATTTGATCTCTCGTACATCTTTCCCGTCTATCTTACTGTCGGAGGAACCTATTTCAGCAAGGGCACGTTTTACCGCTTTATAATTAAGATACTGGGCATCTGATTCCTGAATTTTGGCGGAATCAGGCAGAAGATAGCGACAGGCATTGTACGTCGCTCTGGTGCTGAATATTCTTCCGGAAAAATCTTTTCTGGTCAGCAGGGGCAATCTTCCGGAATGATCGATATGGGCATGGGAAAGTATCACATTGGTAATAATGGAAGGATCAAAAGGAATAACATTGTTCTTTTCCGCAGCCTCTTTTCTATGTCCCTGAAACATTCCGCAATCAAGCAGAATCCTGTCTCTGGTAGTGGTCAATAGATGCATCGAACCGGTCACCTCGCGTACTGCGCCGAAAAAAGTAATATGCATGTACAAGCTCCTGAATATTTAAGAATAAACCCACGGGAGGGTACACCGGGGCAAGAGTATTAATTGCGCGCCTTGAGAAAAAGACGCACAACCTGTTCAGCCGTGTTTTCCAGGAGAACGGCAGCTTCACTCATAGCACGGTTCTCATGTAAGGGTTCATTGCATATGGAAAAAACAGCATCAATTCCGCAGTGGTGCAATTCCTCGATTCCTGAACCGATCGCACCACAAACAGCAACACAGGGCACACCTGCCTGCTGCGCCGCCCTGGCAACTCCGGCTGGTGCTTTATCAAACTGCGTCTGAGCGTCAATGCGCCCTTCTCCGGTAATCACCAGATCAGCCCCAGCAAGTCGCTCAGTAAAACCGAGTATATCCAGAACCAGATCAATCCCTTTTTGCAGCCTGCCACCGAAAAAAGCATATACCCCGGCACCCAGGCCACCGGCGGCTCCTCCACCTTTTAATCCGGTGACATCAATCCCAAGATCCTTTTTTATAACACGAGCAAGATTGCAAAGCCCCTCATCCAGAACCTTCACCTGCTCCAGGTCAGCGCCTTTTTGAGGTGAATAAATATATGACGCTCCCTCCAAACCTGTAAGAGGATTGGTAACATCACAAACTGCTTCAATAACAATATCGTTTAGCCGACTATCGACAGCACTGTTCTCTATAGCGGTAATGTGGATCAGGTTTTCACCCACCGGTTCAATTTCCGCTCCCCTGCAATCGAGAAATCGATAGCCCAATGCGGCAGCTGCTCCAATACCTCCATCACAGGTGGCACTGCCCCCAAGACCTAATATGATACGACTGACGTCCAGATCAAGGCAGTTCTTCAGCAACTGTCCTGTCCCGAAGGTTGTCGTTTTCAAGGGATTTCTCTGCTCCGCGGGGAGAAGCACCAACCCGGATGCCTTGGCCATTTCCACAATTGCGGCGTTTATCCCAGGGATATATCCATATTGAGCAACGATATCGCGCCACAAAGGATCGGCGACAACCACACTGCCGGTCTCTCCCGACAAAGCCCTGGTAAGAATCTCCATAAGACCGTCACCACCGTCGGTGACAGGACAGGAATCTACCTCAATGGCCGGTGAAACTCTTGCAATGCCACGAGCAATAGCCTCGGCAGCCTGAAAACCATCGAGGCTTCCCTTAAAGCCATTGGGAGCTGCTATAATTCTCATAAAGGCCAGTACCAAAAACCAGTATCAGGATAAGGCTTCTGCTATTGAATCACACACATAACCGATATTTTTACTGGTTAACCCAGCAAGATTAATTCGACCGCCACCCACGACATAGATACCCTTGGCACTGCGCAGCCACTCTACAGTGGCGTCATCAAGGCCGCTGAAGGAGAACATACCCCGCTGCTCTTTGATGTATGAAAAATCGGTGGCAACTCCACGCTGCTTCAATCCTTCAACAAGGGCATGGCGCATATCGCTTATACGCTGCCGCATGGCTGCCAGTTCCTGAAGCCACTGTGCTTGTAGCACTTTATCTGTCAAAATAGTTGTAACCGTCAATCCGCCATGTGCTGGTGGATTGGAATAGAGAACCCGTATGGTTTTTTTCAGGTGACTCAAGGCTACAGTTGTTTCTTGCGCCGAAGGTGAAACAACGGTGAGAGCTCCAACCCTTTCATTATAGAGGCCAAAATTTTTCGAGAATGAACTCGCTACAAAAAAGTCAATCCCTGTGTCTGCCATCAATTCCACCGCCACTCGATCCTCTTCAACTCCGCTGCCAAATCCCTGGTAGGCAAAATCAAGAAAAGGTATCCAGCTTTGCTCTTTGGCTCTTTCAGCCACCCGCTGCCACTGCTCTGCGTCAAGATCTACTCCACTGGGATTATGGCAACAAGCGTGAAGAAGCACAATATCACCCTGTTTCACTTTTCCCAGGCACCGGAAAAATGCTTCGATATCAAGCCCCTTACTTTCACTGTCATAATATGGATATTGCTGGATCTTGAAGCCGGTATCCATGAAGATTCCATTGTGATTGGCCCAGGTGGGAGAACTCACCCATACAGTTGCATCAGGAGTAAAATGATGAAGTAATTGAGCACCAACCCGCAAGGCACCCGTACCGCCGGGAGCGTGTATCGTAGCAGCTCTGCGGGATGCGATCACCTCACTCTCCTCACCAAAAAGAAGGTTTTGGACACACTGTGCATAAACAGGGTCACCCGAAATGGGCAGGTAACTTTTTGAAGTCTCTTTCTGAAGCAGGAGGCTCTCCGCTTTTTTAACACAGCCAAGAACAGGCGTATTGCCTTCATCATCTTTGTAAACACCAACGCCGAGATTTACCTTGCTTGGATTGGTTTCCTTCTTAAAGGCTTCGGTCAAACCCAATATTGAATCTGCCGGTGCAGCATCAACACCTTTCCACATATAGTTTTCCTCCATCAAAAAATAGTATTACCTGCCTGCTGAGGATATTCTTGAGAAAAAACATCCACAAAACATCCATACAGAGAAACAAGCCACTCCCTCCACCCCTTCGCCGGCAGCTGCTCATAACACTCGCACTGTCGAGCAATGGCCACTATTATGCACAAACAGCACAACTTATGCCATAAAATTCCTTGTCTTTTCGATGAGAAGTGACAAATGTATAAGTGTGCGCGTGCAAATGTCGGAAATTTTACCATTTAACTATTTGAATAGACATTGACTTCTTCATCAGCTATGACAATGTAGTATTATATGCTTAGCGTTTTTTGCTACATAGTGGTATAAAGTGGAGCGTTATATTGTGCATAATGGCGAAATCAAACACCTGTCCTCAAACAACCATAAAGAATTCTGATAGATACAAACTTTTTGGTTATCTCGGTACCATTATGACATAATATGCGTTATGTGCCTTAGAGATTATATTGCAAATATTAAAACGATTATTCACCGAATATACAGTACAGAGAAGCAATAACCAGTAATTCATCTCAACCTGTTATTTCAAACAATTAATTAGCCCCTGAAAACAATTAAACAAAGAGACCAAAAAGATGGATGAAGCATTAATATTACAAAAACTGGATGATCTCTCTAAAGAAGTACGCTCCCTGAAGTCAGAAGTGCTTGGTGAACTGCGCCAGGAGTTAAAACTTTCCAAACCTACCAGCTCGCTGTTTGAGGAGTGTCTTGCTGAAGTGGAAAACGAGCATACCAGAGAAGATTTGGCTCATCTGGTCAAAAATCTCCTGGCTGATGTCGAGACACTGAATTCACTCTTACGCACCGTAAAAGGTACCATGGAGCTTAAAGAAGAAATAGAGCCCATTGCAAAGATTGCCTACCCAATGGCTATTGAAACAATCACCGAGCTCAGTGAAGGCCTGGATACAGACCAGATCAAACCTTTGATCAGAAACACACTCAACAACCTGGAAAACTTCAACACAGCCCTCAATATGCTGAAGGCCGGCATGGAACTCAAAGACGAAATTGAGCCCATTGCCAAACTGGCGTATCCCATGGCCATCGAGACCATTACCGAAATCAGCGAAAATCTTGACATGGACCAGGTGCGGCCTCTATTGAGAAATACACTCAGCAACCTGGAAAACTTCAACACAGCCCTCAATATGCTGAAGGCCGGCATGGAACTCAAAGACGAAATTGAGCCCATT
>JAZBNU010000538.1:0-9905 GCA_036350815.1 Desulfopila sp. | reverse complement strand
CCCGCCAATGGTGCTGTCTATACCACCGGCAGACTCACCTCCGATATGGTATTGAAATGTGCCCGCATCGGGATTCCGATTATCATGTCGAGAACGGCACCATCCTCGCTTGGCCTGGCCATCGCCAAACGAGCAGGCGCAACGCTGATAGGCTACGCCAGACCATCACGGCTCAATGTCTTCAACGGAGCACAACGGATAATACTATGAGAGGGCAGAGCAGGAAATCCTATTTCTTCTCCATGCCCAATTCAATCAGTCTTTCCAGCATAGCGGAGAAATCCAGTCCATGAGCCGCTGCTGCCTGTGGGAAAAGACTCGTCGGGGTCATACCCGGAATGGTGTTGGTCTCCAACAGAAATAATTCACCATTTTCCGCAATAATCATATCTGTTCTGGAATATCCGCGAAGCTGCAGTGCCTTATGGGCCGCAACTCCGTATTTCTGCGCCTCCCGGGTTAGCGCGCCATCTACTTCTGCAGGACACACTTCTCTGGTAGCTCCGGGTTTATATTTGGCGTTATAATCAAAGAATTCATACTCAGCGCCTGGAATTATCTCAACAAGAGGCAAGGCGACCGGCTCACTGTTCCCGAGAACGCCGACGGTTATTTCCCGGCCGCTGATAAATTTCTCTATCATTGCCCTGCCGCCAAAGCGAAGAGCATTTTCAATCGCGTTGTGTATCGCATCGGGATTCCTGACAATAGTCATCCCCAGGCTGGAGCCGTCGCAGACAGGCTTGACAACCAGAGGCAGGCCCAGAACATCAGCCAACTCTTCGGCAGAAACATCTGCGGCATTTTCTACGACACGCCATTCGGCTACGGGAAGGCCGTGCAGTTTATACAATACCTTGGCAAGATTCTTGTCCATGGCCAAAGCACTGCCGGTTACTCCTGAGCCCTGATAAGGGATATCGAGAAGATCAAGAAGCCCCTGCACCGTACCATCCTCTCCATAGAGACCATGAAGAAGAATGAAGGCAAAGTCAATAGCTTCAGCATCAGCTGCAATTTTGGCTAGATCAGTCAACGGATCGTAGCGGGTCACCGTAAATTTTCCAGGGTCCAACGCCTTTTCCACACCTGCGGCCCCCATAAGGGACACCTCACGCTCGCCCGATTTCCCTCCAGCGAGCAGCGCCAGGTTGATTCTCTTTTTACTCATAGTGATCCTCCTTGATAATTGCGACATCCTGTGGGGCAATGGGTTTCATGGCAGTCTTATCAACCAGCAGAAACTTTCAGTTTGAGTATCAGATACACCATTTTTTCAATTCGACAAGCTCCAACAGCTTAACAAACATGGTTTTCAAGGCAGTATATCATGAATATACCACGGCTGTAACACCTCGGGCACACATTTTTCCTCTGGAAAAAGATATTGACATCCCCCCAACTCTCATCTATATATACTAGGTTATTGTGGCGAAACAGGGGACACCTTTGTCCCCTTTCAATATTACCAGACTAAAACCGCTAAACGGAGTAAACAATGATCGAAGTCGAAGTTCGGGGAGACCTTGAATATGCCATCAGACAACTGAAGAAAAAACTCCAGATTGATGGAATCAAACGTGAACTGAAGCGCCGCGAATATTACGAAAAGCCCAGTGTCAAAAAGCGCCGGAAGCAGGCCGAAGCACGTAGAAAACTCCGTAAATTTAATCGCATGAAGACTAATTTCTAAACACTTCGCAACAGTTTATGAACCCATTGCTAGTGGGTTCCTAACAACACCTGCAGCCTCTATTTTTATGTTTCCTCTGACTATGAAAAAGAGGTTACAGGTTTCCATATCCAGAAGGTATTTTCGCGGGAAACGTAGCACAGGCCATTCAGGAAGCGCGAGATATATAATTACAGAGAGCAATGTTCAGGAACTGTTGGACATTGCTTCTTCATCTTCAGACAATACTGCAATCCCCTGGCTGACTTCAAAAAAACAGCAGAACTACCGGAAAACTTTCATGCTCTGCATGAGCAGTTCTATCACTATCTGCTCACGGAAAAACGTTTTTCCGAGAACAGCCTCATGGCCTACGGCTCAGATGTACAATCGTTTCTGCTGTTTATTTCTGCTCATGATATTTTCTCTTTAGAGAAGGTGGACATAGCCATTATCCATCGGTATCTTGAAGATGCCCGCCAGAGGCACATTTCTCACCGCAGCAACGCTCGACGAATCTCCGCGCTCAAAACATTTTTCACTTTTCTCAGGCAGGAAGAACGTGTCACATCCAACCCGTTTCACTCCATTGATCTGCCCAAAAGCGGCCGCACTCTGCCTAAAGCCCTGACCATAGAGGAAGTGGACAAACTCCTTCGCCCTCCAGCTGTCTTTACTCCGATCTCGCAACGCAATCTCGCCATGCTCTATCTTCTGTACTCCTCCGGTCTTCGGGTTACCGAACTGGTGCAGCTCCCTCTGGGAGCCTGCAATATCAATGCGGGCTTTGTCCGTGTTATGGGTAAAGGAGGAAAAGAGCGGCTCATTCCCTTTGGAGAGGCGGCAAAAGAGAAGCTGCATACGTATCTGACCCAGGCGAGGTCACATATCATTGGCAACAAACGGAGCAACTTTCTTTTCGTCACCAACCGGGGCAGCGCCATGACCCGGCTCAGATTCTGGCAGATACTGCGTGACATGGCCATCGCTGCCGGTATCAGCAAAAACATTTCTCCCCATATGCTGCGCCATTCCTTCGCCACACATCTGCTTGCCCGCGGCGCGGACCTGCGCGCCGTCCAGCTCATGCTGGGGCATTCGGATATCACTACGACCCAGATATATACCCATATCGACCAGGACCGCCTCAAAACCGTCCATAAAAAATTTCACCCCCGCGGTTAGGAAAACAACAAAAAAACAGACTGAAGGTTTTCGTAGTGTGATTTTCATTGACCGACGGTCGGTCACATGCTATGTTCAATGTTTATCCGCATCTGATTATCAACATCACCTCAAGGAGCAGGAAATGGCAAGAGTAGTAAAAAAGCCGGATATACGACGAGAGGAGATTATTCTTGCAGCAAGAAAACTCTTTAATGCCAAGGATTATGCCAAGGCAACCATGCAGGATCTCATGCAGGAACTCAATATCGCCAAGGGAACCATCTATCACTATTTTTCTTCAAAGGAGGATCTGCTGGAAGCTGTTGTAGCAAATCTAATCGAGGAGGAAGTGGCAAAGAAGAAAAAGATACTCGCTGAATGCAGGAACAATAATCATGATGCTCTGCATATTCTCAAACTGTTCTCTACGACGGATACCATGGCAGAGGACAATGAATCCATCCTTGAGATGCTGCATCAGCCTGGAAACATCATTATGCACACCAGGCAGCTGGGCCGCTACCTGACCAGACTGGCACCAATATATGCTTCCGTTATCGAAGAGGGCTGCAAACAGGAGCTTTTCCAAACGGAGCATCCACTCGAATGTGCCGAATTTCTTCTTGCCGGTATCCAGTTTTTAACCGATACAGGTTTCCACCCCTGGACCAGGGAAGAAATAGACCGGCGCATGTCCGCCTTTCCCTCCTTGCTGGAAGATCTTTTGAATGCTCCTGTCGGCTCATTCAGCTTTCTTGGAGAATGAAATAATGCATCATCCCAACACATCCTTCTCCATGCTTATTGTCCTCTGGGCAGGACAATTTCTTTCAAAAATCGGATGTGGAATCAGTGGCTTTGCACTCGGGCTCTATCTCCTCGGACAAACAGGCTCAACGTCAGCCTATTCTTTCCTGCTGCTTGCCGCCTTTCTTCCAGCAGTCCTTCTCGCTCCTGTCGGCGGCGTTTTTGCCGACAGGGTAGACAGGAGACTGCTCATGGCAACAGGAGATTGTGGTTCTTCTCTGGGTATTGGTTTTGTTATCGTCATGCTTTGCCTGTATCCTCATGAAGATTGGCCGATTTACTTCGGAGTGGTGATAAGTTCACTTTTTGCGGCGCTGCATTCACCGGCACTCAAAGCATCTATTACCGACCTTGTCGCTGAGCAGTCCTATGGCAGAGCAAGCGGCCTTTTCCAGCTGACCGAGGCTTCAAAATATCTTCTTGCTCCGCTGCTGGCTGCTTTTCTCTTGGAACGATTCAGCATTACAGTTATTTTAGTGCTTGATATGGCAACATATTGGGGAGCAGCGGCAACAGCACTCCTCATCGGCAAAGCCCTTCCCCAGAAGAAAGATACCAGTTCAAAGAGCTGCTTTCTCAAAAACTTAACCGATGGTTTCAGCTACATTCGAAGCAACCTGAAAGTTCAACGATTACTATACATCACTATCCTCATCACCTTCTTCACAGGTATCCTACAGTCTCTTCTGGTGCCTATCCTAGTGCAAATGTCGGACACAATAACAGTTGGTGTGGTACAGTCTGTTGCCGGGTCAGGCATGCTCCTCAGCAGCCTCCTGATCGGCACCGCCGCCATGAAATACAACCACAACAGAATTCTCTTTTTTGCCCTGTTCACCGCAGGTATTTTCTATATTCTTATTGGAACAGGCACCACTGTGATTTCTGTTGCATGCGCTGCCTTTTGTCTCTTTTTTACCTTGCCCTTCATACATTCGAGCCTGGAGGTGCTGTTTCGCCAAAATATTGCAAACCAGATGCAGGGACGAATATGGTCGATAATCACCTTTGTCTCCCAAACTGGAATGCTTTTGGCTTTTGCTATAGCAGGACCGCTGGCTGATCATGTCTTTAATCCGCTCATGATTTCTACATACATATATGCCGACACTTTCAGGAGCATATTCGGCACGGGAGTTTCACGAGGAAGCGCATTGATGGTAGCAGTTTGCGGTACTCTTTTTCTGCTCTCGTCGCTCTATACCACCACGGAAAAAAAGAAACACCTGAGAGTGTTTTATACGGGACTGCGAAACTCGATGTCTTCTCTTTTGTAGCCAGCCTGGAACTCCGGCAGATTGGAAACATCTTCAATCATTCTACGAACATTTTTCCCCAAGGTAATCTTCACATCTGGAAATGTGTTCCCCCAGCTGGAATAGATGGTCGCAAGGTAATCGACAATTGTCGGCTGGTCTCCGGTGATGAATTTTTTGCCTGCCAATTCCCGGTCAAGAATGGACCACAGAGAAGAAACAGGTTCCGCAAGTTGCTCTAAAACACGAGTTCGGTCGGCCTCATTCATATCTGTCTTGAATTGTATAGCAAACATTCTCCCATATGCCGGATGCAGCGTTGCATAATCAAACATCAGCCAGCGAAGAAACTCTGCTTTACGGGAGAGGTCCCGGGGAAGCATATCGGAACCATGCTTCTCCAGCAAATAGAGCGCAATTGCTGCACCCTCTGTGATAATCTGTCCGTCTTCACATTGTAAAGCGGGTACCTGGTTTGTCGGCACAATAGCGGCATAATCCGGCACATCTTCTCGTTTTACAGGTACATATTCAAGCTCCAGCTTTTCCAGCAGAACAACAATACCTGAAGAACATGATCCTGGAATGGTATAAACAGTGTACATTTTCTCTCCTTCATTATTGTTGGTTAACAAACTGTAAATCTACTGTAATCACAAACCCGGCGAATTCCAACACAATGAAAGTAGTGTTTACCCACCTGCAGCAGCGCTGGCAGGCTTCGGGCATTTTCAGTGAAAAAACAGAATATTGACGAAGGAAGCAATGGCCCACATGGCTGCGGCATAGTGCCAGTTGCTTACCAATATCTGCCTTGGTTTCGCATGATACCTGCTCACCAGGGTCAGCCCCACTCCGGAGAGAGGACTGCAGGCCGTGGAAACCGCCCAGCTTGTAAGAAAGAGAAACCCCAATTGTGAATGATCAGGCTGGAGGGGGAGCAGCAACGGGCTGACAACAGCGATGCTGATTACCGGATGTACTCCCAATACCCCGACTATGATCATTGCCGCCCCGACGCCGGCAAAGAGAAGCGGGCTGAATACCGGACTGCTCATGACGAAGAGTTCCGGATAAACATGAGTCACTGATTTTATCCCCATTGAAAACACCCCGGCGGCCAGAAAAAGAGCAAACTGGCTGGTCACAGTTACTATTCTTGTGGTGATAAAATCGAGTAGCGCTGCAGCCCGGGGCCTGCCCTTCATAAACATCACGGCACCAAGTGGTGAAATCATGCAAATGAGAACCAGAATTCCGGTGTCAGGAAGAAGCGCATGCGAACACAGCACTACAATTGCGAGAAAAAGTGGAACGACAAGACTTTCCCATTTAAGAGGGTATCCTGAAAATTCCCCCTTCCTGACATAGCTCACTTCTACACTCAGGTAGACAATGGCGATACCGCTCATGATCAGCCCCGGGACAACGGTCTCCTGCCAGTGCATTTCCGGTGCATAAATCAGAGCCACACCAGTTGCTATAAAAAAAGGAGACCACCAGGCTGCCGCACAGAATGATCGAGCAAGGACAATCATCTGCTCGTTAGAGAGTCCCCCACGCCGCCTCAGCCTGTCTCCAAAGACCAAAAGAACCGAAAGATTGATGACCCCTCCTATAAGGTGTGTTCCAAGAGCAGTCGCCAGTACCGCTCTTCTTCCTGCCGGCAGAAGCGGATCTTCCTTTTCAGGCGTTGTCAGCGTTAAAAATGAGACGGCAACAAACATGGCAAGCAGGGGCAGGTTGCCGGCCACAATAGAATGCCAGCCGAGAAAAACTCCCTTCACTGCAGCAAAGAGAAGCGTTAAAACTCCCGAGATCAGCAGGAAGAGTGCCTGCTTGCGTGTGCTGGACGGCAGGGAACGCCATAAAATACCGGGGACCAGCCAGGCAGCAGCGGCGGCCAGATAGAGAAAAGGGGAGAAAAGCAGACTCACCAGATAAAAGATCAGGGTGCCAAAAATTATCCAGCCGGCGTATTTATGCATCTACATTGGTATACATTGTGGACATTTTAAACGTCTCTTCTCCTCCCAAGAGTGTTTGCAGTCTCAACCTTGAAAACAGATGATCGTCTTCTATCTTAACCCGACTTGCCCCCTTGAGAACAACTAAATAATACGATGAGAAAAAAATAGAGTGCGCAGACACAATCTTTGGGAGAAAGAAGATCCGTCAGCCCTGCAGAGGGGATATGGACAAATAAAAACCGCCGCAAAACCGCAGCCAGGGAGACTAACCGCGAAGAAGCAGACTCTCCGTTGAAAGAGTCCAGCGGGCGCATGGGTAGTAATCAGCGTGGTACTCTTTACTTTTTGCCCTCTTCTGCTGCTTTCGGCCAGCTCTTCATTGCTGTAAAATCAAGACAAGGAGAGAAAACCCCATAAAATTCAAGATCGCATGTCCCAGTATTAATAGTCTGATGTTCTATTTCCGGCGGGACATACACCACAGTTCCAGGGTGTAATGCGACAGCTTCTTCTCCTACAGTAACCTTACCGTTTCCCTGAAGAACGATATACACCTCCACCTCGTTTTCATGGAGATGCTTCGGGCCTGACTGACCTGGCTCCAGGCGAAAATATCCTATAGAAAGAGGCGTTTCTGCAATGCTGTTATGATCAAAAACAGCCTTTGCATATCTTGTGTACGGCGCAGGTGCAACTCTCTCGGCAATTTCACTCAATCTGAAAACAAATGCCATCCACCCCTCCTCCAAATACCGGTAAGCAGTATTGTATTACGTTATGGTATACTCACCCAACAGCAGTGCGCAACCTTCCTGCAGCAAGCACCAGCTTGCTGCAGG
Source organism: Desulfopila sp. (assembly GCA_036350815.1). GTDB lineage: Bacteria > Desulfobacterota > Desulfobulbia > Desulfobulbales > Desulfocapsaceae > Desulfopila_A. The sequence continues at coordinate 2,194 of JAZBNU010000538.1, read as the reverse complement.
ATTGAGATTTATGCTACCCCGCCGATACAGATATGTTTTGTTTTGAGGAAAGCCTCAATACCTTCACTGCCGAGTTCTCGCCCCCAGCCGCTCTGCTTATACCCTCCAAAAGGGCAGTTGCTGGTTGACGGTACAGGATCATTCACCCCAACGGTGCCTGCTTCAAGCGCCTCAGCAACCCGCAGAGATCGGTTCAGGTCTGTGGTGAACACGTAGGCGGCCAGACCATATTCACTGTCATTTGCTTTTTCGATAATTTCTGCTTCATCATCGAAGGCATACAGTGCCACCACCGGAGCGAAAATTTCCTCACGGTAACACCGCGAATCCTCAGGGACATCGCTGATAACAGTTGGTTCCAGAAAATTTCCTCTATCTCCCTTACGTTTTCCACCGGTGAGAATCTTTGCGCCGGCTGCAACCGCGTCATCAATAAACGACAGGGCCGACTGCAGTGCCTGAGAATCAACCAGTGGACCGACATCCACGCCCGCCTCAGCTCCAGCACCGACTTTCAGCGAATGTACTCTCTCTATCAGTTCATCTTTATATTGATCAAAAATGGAGCGATGCAGATACACCCGATTTGAGGCGATGCAGGATTGCCCGTTGTTGCGGAACTTGGTAATCAAGATACCTTCAATCGCTCTGTCAAAATCGGCATCCTCGAAAACAATCAGCGGCGCATTTCCTCCAAGTTCAAGGGAAAGCTCGGTACAGGTTTTCGCTGCCCCGGCTATCAGGGAACGACCAACTTCAGTGGAACCGGTGAAACTGATCTTGCGGCAAATCGGATTTTCAAGAAATTCTTCCGCTATCTCAGATGCTTTCCCGACAACCACCTGAAAGACTCCCCGAGGAAGCTGCGCCGCCTCGACGCATTCTGCCAGCACTATTGCAGACAGTGGTGTCGCACTGGCAGGCTTTAAAATCACCGGACATCCAGCCGCCAGCGCCGGGGCGACCTTACGCAAGGCCAGCACCAGAGGAAAGTTCCAGGGCGCAATCGCTCCGACCACACCCACCGGCTGCTTGATAACAAGATGCCTTTTCCCGTCTGCCTGAGGAGGAACAACCCGGCCATAGGTCCGGCGCCCCTCTTCGGCAAACCAGATCAGGTGATCAATAGCCATATCAACCTCCCCTCTGGCCTGGGCAATCGGTTTACCATTTTCCCTGGTGATCAGTTCTGAGAGAGCGTCATGACGAGCCGACAACTCCTTGGCAATAGCCCGCAGATAATCACCCCGCCTTTTTGCCGTCAGCTTCTTCCATTCTCCAAAAGAGGCCTGCGCATCGACAAGGGCCTGCTTGACGGCTGCACGGTCAATCATCGCCACTTCGGCAAAAGCATCACCGGTAGAGGGATCAACAACCTGCAATTGCTGCTCTGAACTTTTCCAGCTCCCATTAAGAAAAATATTGTAACGTTTCATGAGTACTCCCAACCCGGATACTTTTCCAATCCAGAGAATAAAAAAGCAGATCAGCCGCCACCGATAAGAGGCAGGAAGGTCACCTTGTCCCCATCAGTAAGCGGCTGTTCGAATGTTCCACCATGTCCGTTTATATACACAGAGCCCACTTCATCCACTGAAATACCAAGATGAACCATGAGCTCTGCTACCGTCCCCTGTCTCTTCATTGCCACCTCCGCCTCACTGAATCTGTTCAGTGTCAGCGGAGGATAGAGTTTAACCCTGTATTTCATAACCTCGGCATAATACCGCTGACGCAACTCACAAGAGCCACAGTGATAACGCCGGGACAAAAGCAATCACTAGCACCGTAATTAACATTGCCAGAACATAAACGACGGCATGTCGCGATATCGCCATCACCGATGTTCCCGTTACCCCCGAGAGGACAAAGAGATTGAGCCCAATTGGTGGAGTAATAAAGCCGACACCGAGAGCGGTAATCATAAAGATACAGAAATGAATTTCATTCATGCCTATCGCCTGAGCTAGCGGCAGAAGCAGGGGCGAGAGGATGACGATGTTGGGGGTGGTTTCCATGACGCAGCCGGCAATCATTAAAATTACAAGCATCAACAGTATAATCAAATACATATTGGTCGTCATTTCCGTAATCCCTGCGACAAAATACTGGGGAATCTGGAGTGAAGCCAGTGTCTGGGCCAAAGGCAGAGACATAGCAATAATCGGGACAATGACTCCGTTTACTTTTGCTG
>JAZBNU010000537.1:0-4931 GCA_036350815.1 Desulfopila sp. | reverse complement strand
TCAGTTTTTCTGAATATAATCGTCGTATTTTTTTAAATAGATCTCTGAGAGTGTCAGAAAGGCGGTTACGATCAGCGGCCCGTAAATAATGCCGAGAACCCCGTAAACGTTGAGGCCTCCGAGGATAGAGAGGAAAACCAGCAAGGTATGCATTATTACCTGGCCGCCCACCAGCTTCGGCTTGAAAAGATATTCTATGGAAAGGGAAAGGATCAGATAGAAAATGAACAGAAAAATTCCTTTGCCGACATTGTCGTTGACTGCCAGGACGATTGCCGCCGGGATCATCACCAGGCCTATGCCGAAAATAGGGAGAAAGGCAAGTACCGCCATTACACCTCCCCAGAGGATGGGGGAATTCAGGCCCAGAATGGAAAACATTGCTCCGCCGAGAATTCCCTGGATCAGTCCGCAGATGCCGTTTCCTTTGAGGATAGCGTTGGCGATTTCCTCGAATTTGCGCAGCAGCAGCCGGTCTTCGTCATCCGGCAGGGGCGAAAGCTTGATCAGAAATTCGACAAGCCGCGGCTGGTCAATCAAGAGAAAAAAGATCACCAGAATCATCATGAAAAAAAGTATGACAAACTGAAAAATATTGGCGGCCCAGCTGCTTGCCTGATTGTAGAGGAAAAGGCCGCCGACTCTGGCGAGATAGGAGAATGAATCCGTCACCTGGGTGGGCTTAAAATCAAAGCCGACCTCATTGAGATAGTTCCTCAGGTTGAGAATGATGGGGCTTTCCTGAATGAGAGTCTGCAGTTTCAGGCCGACCCGGCTGTCCCGCCCCCAATGATAAAGGCTGAGTGCCTCATCGGTTATGGCAAAGGTGAAAAAGAGCAGAGGAGTAAAAACGATCGCAATTATAAGCAGACAGGTGAGAGTCGAAGCAATTACAGGATAAAGTTTTTTGCTGAGAAAGACAAATATCGGCCGGAACAGGTTTGACAGCAGAAAAGACAGGACAAGAATAGACCAGAACGGCCACAGTATCTTACCAAGAAAAAAAATGGAGACAAAAAAGACCAGCAGGAAGTATTTTACTCCCATGGGGCTGAGCCCTCGGGACTGCGGATCCTGCGGTGTGAATTGGTTATCCATTGCGTGCTGTTCCGGCAACCGTGCCTGCGAAGGTAGTAATTATCGTTGCAAAAACAAAGTCTGCTGGAGTATCGTATGCCCGTTTTTCTCTGAAAAGTGATGCAATGCTGCGGAGAAGTTCGAGGCGGTCTCTTGTCATGGCTCGGATATTTTTGCTCTCTTTGTGTTCTCAGACTATATAGCGTATGGCTCTTTTAGAAAAGGAAAATTACCCTATGTTAAGGAGATTGGTTTTATGTGGCAGGATCTTGAAGTAGAACTGGAAAAGGTGGCTGGAGACCACCTGAAGGAAAAGCCGGATCAGAATAACCTGGGTTTCGGGACATTTTTTACCGATCATATGTTTCGTATGGAGTGGAGCAGAGAGCAGGGCTGGCATGATGCCCGTATATGCCCTTTGCAGGAATTCACGGTACATCCCGCCGCCATGGTGTTTCATTATGGCCAGGCGATTTTTGAAGGGCTCAAGGCGTATCGGGGCAAAGATGAGCAGATATTTCTGTTTCGCCCTAAAGATAACCTGGAGAGGATGAACAGCTCGGCCGTACGGATGTGCATGCCCCGTATTCCCGTGGATAAAGTATTTAAAAGCCTCAAGGCTTTGCTGTATCTAGAACGTGACTGGATTCCCTCTGCTCCGGGTGCAAGCCTGTATATTCGACCGACCATGATTGCGGTGGAGCCGGTTCTCGGTGTACGACCCTCGGCAGAGTACCTTTTTTATATTATCATGTGCCCGGTGGGATCCTATTACGGTGACGGCTTCAGCCCGACACGTATTTTTGTGTCGGATACCTATGCCAGGGCGGTAAGAGGTGGAGTAGGCGAGGCCAAGGCGGCAGGCAACTATGCCGCGTCTCTTCTTGCCTGCGAGGAGGCAAAAAAAGCCGGATATACACAGGTGCTCTGGCTTGATGCCTGCGAGCATAAATATATCGAGGAGGTCGGCACCAGCAATATTTTCTTTTACATCAATGATGAGCTGATAACACCACCGCTGCAGGGCTCCATCCTCCACGGTCTGACTCGGGATTCCGTTGTTACAATGGCAAAAGAGTGGGGTATCAAGGTTGTGGAAAGGCGCCTGAGTATCCATGAGGTTGTTGCTGCTTCCCGAGACGGCAGTCTCCGTGAAGTCTTTGCCACCGGGACCGCGGCGGTAATCTCGCCTGTCGGCGAGATGCTGTATAAAGAAGAACAGATTATCGTCAATGGGGGAGAGGCGGGGGAACTTGCCCGGAAATTTTTCGATGAGCTGCAGAAAATTCAGTTTGGAGAGAAGAAGGACAACAATAACTGGTCGATACGAGTCTGTTGAGAAGGAGCTGCTTCAAATTAATTTTTAACAGAATTACCAATGTTTGTAGTGTAGAAGGGGCCTTCGTTTTTTTTTTGCCGAAGGCCCCTTGATTTTTATGAATCCAACCATATATTTTGGCCAGTCTTAAAACGGCAGCCCGAAATCGGGTTAAATCTTAACAGGGAAGCCAGTATGCGGTAACCCTATCATAGTAGAAAATTAGGTAGATAGGAGGAAGTAATGAAAATTCGTCCATTAAATGATCGTCTCCTGGTCAAAAGACTGGAAGAAGAAGCAAAAACTGCAGGTGGAATCATCATTCCTGACAGTGCCAAAGAGAAACCGGCAGAGGGCGAGGTTGTAGCAGTTGGTCCCGGAAAGAATAACGACAAGGGAGAGCGTGTTGCTCTGCAGGTAAAAGCAGGAGATCGCGTACTCTTTTCCAAATATGGCGGCACCGACGTTAAGCTCGATGGTGAGGACTATCTCATCATGCGTGAAGACGATGTATTGGGCATTATAGAATAGTTACCGGAAACCTCATATCTGCCCCGGGGTTTTCAGGGAAAGATAAATAAAGGAGAATAAGATAATGGCTGGAAAAGAAATCAAATATGGAGTTAAGGCCCGCGAGTCCATTCTCGCAGGTGTTAATACTCTTGCTAACGCAGTTAAAGTGACACTTGGTCCCAAGGGCCGCAATGTTCTTATTGAGAAATCCTTCGGTGCGCCGACAATAACCAAGGACGGTGTAACCGTAGCAAAGGAAATCGAGCTGGAAGACAAGTTCGAGAACATGGGCGCCCAAATGGTGCGAGAGGTAGCATCCAAGACTTCTGATGTAGCTGGTGATGGTACCACCACTGCAACCGTGCTGGCACAGGCGATTTACAGAGAAGGTGTCAAGCTGGTGGCCGCAGGCGGAAACCCTATGGAAATCAAGCGTGGTATTGACAAAGGTGTCGATGTCGTCGTTAAAGAACTTGCCAAAATAGCTACTCCGACCAAAGAGCAGAAAGAAATCGCTCAGGTTGGTACTATTTCTGCCAACAGTGATGAAACCATTGGTAACATCATTGCTGAGGCAATGGACAAGGTCGGTAAAGAAGGTGTCATCACCGTCGAGGAAGCCAAATCCATGGATACCACCCTTGATGTCGTTGAGGGTATGCAGTTTGATCGCGGTTATCTCTCCCCCTATTTTGTTACCGATCCGGAGCGCATGGAAATTTCCATGGACGATCCTTACATCCTTCTGGTGGAGAAGAAAGTATCCAGCATGAAAGATCTTCTGCCGGTACTCGAGTCTGTTGCCAAAATGGGTAAAGGACTGTTCATTATCGCCGAAGATGTCGATGGTGAAGCCCTTGCGACCCTGGTTGTCAACAAACTGAGGGGAACACTCAATGTAGCTGCCGTCAAGGCTCCCGGCTTTGGTGACCGCAGAAAAGCAATGCTTGAGGATATCGCCATTCTTACCGGTGGTCAGGTAATTACCGAAGATCTCGGCATCAAGCTTGAGAATGTTACTGTTAATGATCTCGGAACCTGCAAGCGTATCGTGGTAGACAAAGACAACACCACCATCGTTGACGGTGCCGGCGACAAAGACAAGCTCGCCGCCCGGGTCAAGCAGATCCGTACCCAGATCGAAGATACCACCTCTGACTATGACCGTGAGAAGCTCCAGGAGCGTCTGGCCAAATTGATCGGCGGTGTTGCTGTAATCAATGTCGGTGCTGCAACCGAGATTGAAATGAAAGAGAAGAAGGCCCGTGTTGAGGATGCTCTTAATGCGACCCGTGCAGCGGTTGAAGAGGGCGTTGTTCCCGGTGGCGGTATTGCATATATCCGTTGCCTGGCAGCTCTTGAGGCCCTTGAGCTTCCCGGCGAGCAGAAACTGGGCAAAAATATGCTTCTTCGCGCCCTGGAAGAGCCGGTACGACAGATTGCTTCCAACTCCGGTCGTGAAGGTTCCGTTATCGTTGAGCATGTCAAAACCCTCAAGGGTGCTGAAGGCTTCAATGCGGCAACGGAAGAGTATGAAGACCTCATTGCCGCAGGTGTCATCGATCCTGCCAAAGTTACCCGTACCGCACTGCAGAATGCGGCATCCGTTGCCGGAATGCTGCTGACCACTGAGTGTGTCATCGCTGAAATTCCTGAAGAAAATCCAGGCGGCGGCGGTGGAATGCCCGGCGGAATGGGCGGAATGGGCGGAATGGGTGGAATGGGCGGAATGATGTAATCAGCCCCTCGGCCTGAACTCACTACGTGAGTTTTTCATATAGAAAGGAGAACTGCTCATGGAGCAGTTCTCCTTTTCTTTGTGCGGCACCCGAAGAAATGATTCACCCTGCGCAATTATGCACTAACCATTCGTTTTTTGCAGCGACAGAGGGAAAAAGATATTGACACCCCTTTTTTAATAGAGTAATAAATTCCCTCTTACCCTATGGCGATGTAGCTCAGATGGTTAGAGCACACGGCTCATATCCGTGTTGTCCGGGGTTCAATTCCCTGCATCGCCACC
>JAZBNU010000536.1:0-2544 GCA_036350815.1 Desulfopila sp. | reverse complement strand
GCCAAACCGGCACGCCAGTTTACCAAATGATAGAGAGTTTAAGCACCCCTCTATGATTGGCAGACAGGATCAAATGGAAGCGGCCGGTGGTCGTCAAAATATTGACCGCTCAGGCAGTTGAATGTTCGCTTGACATTAAATAAGGACGACGCTATCAGAAGACCATACGGAAAAAAATTAAAAATGGATCTTACCTTAAATTGGCTGGCAGAAGTTTGGAATGCATTCAGCCTGTGGACTTCAACTCAACCGACCTTTGTGCAGGTGGCGTTTGGTATGGGCCTGTTCTATGTGGTATTGAATTTCTTGCGGCTACTGTATCGGGCTGTCCATTTTACGCTTTCGGGGTTGTTCGCCGGTCTTGGCCGCCCCAAGATCAAAAAAGAAATGAAGCCTCCCAACCGCGAAAAACGGCATGTGACCCTGGACGACGACTCACCACCGTTTGTCTTTAGGTAAAAAATCCTGCAATTTCCTGCCTTCAAGTTACTGCTTTAAGCGTTGCGCCTGCGGCAATTTCTGCCTACATCTGGCCGTTTCCGCTGTGGAAAATTGAAATCTCATTTTTTGCCATCTCCAGGGACGCAGGTTCAGGTTTCTTACCACCTTCCCGGATGAAATTCAAACTGGCTCCAAGCGCTAAATTGACATTTTAGGGCAAAAAAAATGACACAATTTGTCATTTCACGGCCTTTTTATGTTTTTATAAAGTTTCTAACTGTTTGATTTAACTATATATAAATTAATACCGGGATTTTGGCATAGATATTGTAGACATGACCTGTAAAACAAACAAAACATAAAACTTCTCAGATGCACGTGCATCTTCTTATTCGGGCTCTCACAACCATACATGATGGAGTATGTTCCGGTTAGAATAACGGCATTTTGGGAAGTTTTTTTTTGAAGAACAGCGCTGCATAAAACGGTTGCTGGGGGGTAAAATGATTTCAGCATTAAACAGCACGGTATCTGCTCTGAAGGCTTTTGTCACGAAGCTGGGGGTTACTGCCGACAACATTGCCAATGTCAACACGGATGGCTTCAAAAAAAACCGGGCAACCATTCAGGCAGACCGGAATGGGGCTGTTCGGGTCGAAATTAGAAGGGATAATAGCCCGGGCTTTCGATATGACCTGACCGAAAATGGTAAGCAGGTTGAAAAGGAGACTTCCAATGTGGATCTGGCGGAGGAGATTCCGAATCTTATGGTCACCAAACGGGCCTATCAGGCAAACCTGAAAACCCTTGAAACCCAGGATGAAATGATGGGTTCTTTGCTGGATACGATTGGATAGACGATCACCCGGATGATTTGATTTTGAACGGTTTTAACCCTATCTGTTTGTCTGAATCAAGTTTCAGATATTATCTTTCCCTGTGAGTCAAGACGGTCAACCAACTTGTTCCTTCCTTCATTTGCGGTCATGAGCCAATCTATTATGAAACCGTCTTTTGGTCCGGACTCCTGTTGCTGAAATCCAAATCGGCGGTTGCGTCAATTAGCTGCATTTTTTTCACCACAGACACGCCGGCCTCGCTTGAACGACTCGCGATAGCGGGCAGGGAGCATACAGAACACAGAATTTGAGTTGACTGAAATTGAGTAGATTGGGTTGAGGTTGCGAAACCCGACTAAAAGGCTTGCTAGACACTGAGGCCCCTGATAAATTTAATGGATAATCCGGAATTTTTCTGTGTTAATCCAAGCCTTGTGCACGTTTTGCAAACCGATAGACCAACCGACGATAAGGAGTGTGATGTATGTCTTCCCAAAAAACCAAAAAAAAGATCTTCACCTCAGCTTTCGATGATGCCCAATTTGCACGCTTGCACGTTGATTCTCCCCACACCCGCTCGTCCTCTTACCGGCTGGCATATCAGGATGAAGAATTTATTTTACGGGATGAGTTGCGCCCGGTAAGATTACAGCTCGAGTTGCTGAAACCCGAGCTGATTCTGCAGGAAAACCATATTGCATCGACTGTGGTTATTTTTGGAGGCGCCCGAATTCCGGAGCCGCAAACAGCTGAAGCCCTGCTCGTTTCCGCCGAAGCCGAATATCGCAAAAACAAAAACGATGATGCCCTTAAACAAAAAGTCAATATTGCTCGGCGGGCCCTGGCCAACAGCAAATATTATGAAGAAGCCCGCAAACTCGGCAGTCTCATTTCCAGCAACACCGGCAAAGATATGATGGTCGTGATTACCGGCGGGGGGCCCGGTATTATGGAAGCTGCCAACCGGGGCGCCCATGAAGCCGGAGTCCCGAGCATCGGCATGAACATTGTGCTGCCTTTTGAACAGGCCCCCAATCCGTATATTACGCCGGAGTTAACCTTTCAATTTCATTATTTTGCGGTACGCAAAATGCATCTGCTGATGCGTGCCAAAGCGCTGGTGGCATTTCCAGGGAGATACGTCACCCTGGATGAGCTTTTTGAGACGCTCACCCTGGTTCAGACCCAAAAAGTCAATGCGATACCGATTCTGCTGTTCGGCAGTGGATTCTGGGAGCGGGTGATTAACTTTAATGCCCTGCTG
>JAZBNU010000535.1:0-2232 GCA_036350815.1 Desulfopila sp. | reverse complement strand
TACCGCAGCAGATGGTTATGAAGCCTGGGAGCTACTGCAACAGAAAGAACCGCCGCAGATAGCAATTCTCGACTGGGAAATGCCGGGAATGGATGGCCTGGAAGTCTGTTGCAAAACACGAGTCCTGGACAGGCCGAACCCTATCTATATCATCATGCTCACAGGGCGAAACACCACAAAAGATATTGTTCATGGCCTTGATTCCGGAGCTGACGATTATATCACCAAACCTTTTGATGAAAATGAACTGCGGGCACGGGTGAGGGTCGCGGAAAGGATGGTGACGATCCAGCAGTCGCTCACCGGCACAGTGGAAGAGTTGCGCCAGGCCCTCGACCATGTCGATACATTACAGGGAATTCTCCCCATCTGCATGCATTGCCATGGGATCAGAAGCGATGATGAAGCCTGGCACAAGCTTGAAAAATACATAGAAAACCACACTATGGCCAAATTCAGCCACAGTATCTGTCCTGAGTGTGTTGCCAAATATTACCCGGAAGACATGGACTGACAAAAGCGACAGGATTATCTCGGTTTTTTCAAAACCTCGGCAGGAATAGTCCCATTCAAGCTTGAATTTTTCCGACCGGCTCATGCAAAAATGGGTAATCCATTATTACTGACGCAGCATATCGAGATAGGTGGCACTGCTCAGAAGATCATCCAACTCGCTGATATCAGAGGGCTCTATCTCCACCAGCCAGTTCTCGTTAGGATCAAGATTAAGGAGTTCCGGCTCATCTTCGAGGCTTTCGTTAACCGCCGTAATTGTACCGCCTACAGGAAGATACAGCTCGGAAACTGCTTTTACTGACTCCAGGCTGCCAAACTCATCCCCTTTTTCAAACTCATCGCCAACTTCAGGAAGTTCTACAAAAACGATATCGCCCAGCTGGTCCTGAGCGTAGTCACTTATACCGATCTTGATTCTGTCTCCATCCTCCATGGCCCACTCATGGTCTTCCGTGTAACTTCTATCGCCCGGAAGTTGCAGCTCACTCAGCTCTTTCATAATTTCTTCCTTATAGATCAAATCATTATCTTCACAACAAGACCAATATCAGCCAACGACTATTCCAGCTTCCCACAAAGCCGCTCAAAAAAGCATCTGGAAGATACAAATATCATATCAATCAGACAACCACTTTTCAGTACAATTTCGACAGCACATGCATTTTTTTTATTCCTTGTTCTGTGCTGCCACCGCTACACCTTTACAGTGCGGTCACGACACATCACAAAGACAGACAGCAACGTTCTGCCGCAGCTGTTTTCATCAGCGTTTAATTTCCGCAATAAAGGCATTGGATGATTCGATTGCCACATTCATTCTGGAAATAAGCGTGTCGATTTCTCCTTGAAGATAGGAAAATTCCCCCTGCAGAGAACCGATTGCCTGGGCATTAAGGTTATGTTTCAAAAAGAGTACATTATCACGGAATATTCGCAACACCGGGGCCATACTCTTTTCAGCCTGATGCATGCTTTTCAGCATTTCTGTGTAGCGCGCTTCTGTTTTCCTCAACTGGGCCATGCTGGTCCGACGCAATTCCTTATTTTCATACAGTTCCAATTCTGCACGCCACTCATCAAAAAGCGCACCGGCAACGTCTTCCACCTTGTCTATCCTGGTTGAGACATCTTCAGCTGCCGCGACACTGTCTTCATAACTCGCGTTAAATTTCTCATAGGCTTTTTTAAGGTCCGTTTCTTTCACGCCTATTACAGCGTCAAACTGTTCAAGAGCTGATGCAAACTGCTCCTGCGCGTCCTGCTGTGAGTCCCTCGCTTCTTCCACACGATCGACCATGATATCGCGTTTATGTACTCCGGCTTTTTCCATGGCACTGTAATATACGGAAGAACATCCGGTCATGACGAATAAGAACACCGCGGCAAGGGCCGGGAATATATACTGTGATGGCTGCATAGCTTCTCCTTGTTGTATCTCTTCTGTATTTGCCCTAACCCGAATTTCTCATGAACATTGTATCGAATTCCTTAAACTGGATTACATTCCAATGTATTAAGTCGTTTTTCTTTCATAAGAAAACCATACACAATGTTCACCAAAGGCCAGCCGATCTTACCGTGCCTGCAGCGTTGCTGAAGCAATGTGCATAGACAACTATAGCTCATTGCTTCGCGCCTCGCATCCACGGCAACCTCGGCTGGTGAGAAATTCGGGCTAAAACTCAGCTTTCCAGAGGTCTGCACCCCGGCTCTCTC
>JAZBNU010000534.1:0-2547 GCA_036350815.1 Desulfopila sp. | reverse complement strand
TTCTAAATGATTTGAGGGAAGGCAGCAGTCTAATGTGGAAGCATCTCAACCAAGGTAAGCGCTTAATGAACCCCATCTTCTCAACCCATTAAGAAAATGTTCCAGTATGCCAAACCTAAAAAGGAGGCATACCATGGACAACAATCCAAAAAAGAAATTTTGGCAAAACCATATCGAGGCGTGTGGCAAAAGCGGCTTGAGCCAAGTCGAATACTGCCAGGCTCGCAAAATTCCTCTGTCAACTTTTGGCTATTGGAAAAGGAAACTTAATCAGAGCGACAAAACCAAACCGGTTTTCTATCCTATCGCTATATCGCCTGATCATGTCAGATATGACAACGAAAAGACTACAGGGCTTATTCTCCACCTCAAGGATGGGCGATTTTCGTTAGAAATTGAAAATGGTTTTTCAACATCGACTCTGGCACGAGTGGTCAGTACTCTGGAAAAGCTATGAAAGACTGGCATACAGGAGGTGGGGTTTACATCGCGCTGGGAGCAACCGACATGAGGAAGTCGGTTAACGGGTTATCGCTTTTGGTGGAAGAGTATTTCGAGTTGGATCTGTTTTCCGGCAGTTTGTTTGCCTTTTGCAACCGGAAACGAAATATCGTTAAGATTCTCTATTGGGCAGGCAATGGTTTCTGTATCTGGATGAAGAAGCTTGAAGAGGAGATCTTCAGATGGCCTGACTCAGAAAAAGAAGTATTGGAGATTAGTCCCAAGGCTCTTGGCTGGCTATTGGATGGTCTGGATCTTGATCATGCACACCGTCGTTTGAAGTACAATAAAGTTGGCTAAAAATAACTGACAAACATCTGTTATTGCTTGAAATATGCTTGCATTTTTCTGTGTTTTCTGGTAGTGTTTTGTTCATGATTTCAAACATTTCCACATTACCGGATGACCCTGGTGAGCTCAAAAAAATTATTGCCCGGATGGCTTCCGAGCAAGAGTCACTGCGCAAACATTATGAAGCAGAAAACGAATTGCTGCGCGAACAGATGCGTCAGCTTTTCGATAAGCTTTTTGGCAGAAAGAGCGAAGTGTTTCATGGTCAAAGTCCGCAGCTGCCCCTTTTTGACATGCCTGAGCCCGATGGTATTGAGAGGGAACCGGAAGAAGAGCACGTTGAGGTACCGGCTCACTCGAGGAAGAAGAAGGGTCGGAAGCCCCTGCCGGAGGAGTTGCCACGTGTTGAGGTAATTCACGATATACCGGAAGAAGAGAAAGTCTGTCAATGCGGTGTTCATCTCAGCAGGATAGGCGAAGAGATATGTGAAAAGCTCGATCTCATCCCTGCCATCATTCGTGTCATCAAACATATCAGACCAAAGTACAGCTGCAAGTCATGTGAAGGCGTTGAGGATGATGGGGCCACAGTGAAAATAGCACCTGTTCCTCCACAGATCATTCCCAAAGGGATTGCAAGTGGCGGTCTGCTTGCTCATATTCTCTGTGCCAAGTTCGAGGATGCTCTGCCTTTTTATCGTCAGGAGAAGCAGTTTGCCCGTCTCGGGGTTGATGTGAACCGGGCAGCCATGTGCAGCTGGGCTATGAAGGCAGCCCGGCAATGTGCGCCTCTCCTTGAACTGCTGAAACAAGACCTTCTTTCCGGACCTCTGGTCAATGCTGATGAAACCACGGTTCAAGTCCTGGCAGAACCTGGTCGTTCTCCAACATCAAAATCGTATATGTGGGTTTATCGGGGAGGTGCACCTTCTTCGCCGGTCCTGCTCTATGAATATCATCCGAGCCGGTCCGGGAGTATTGCAGCTGCGATGCTTACCAACTATTCAGGTGCTGTCCAGACCGATGGCTACAAGGGGTATAATTTTCTCGACACCAAAGACGGGGTGGTCCATCTCGGCTGCTGGGCTCACGCCAGAAGAAAATTTATCGAGGCAGACAGGGCCAGGCCCAAGAGGGAAAAGCCGGGCAGCACGACTATTGCGCTCAATTTTATCAAGAATCTGTATAAGGTAGAAAAAGAAGCGAAAAGAAAGGGGCTGGCTTACGAAGAGTTAGTTCAGTATCGCAAAAAACACTCTTTGCCATTGTTGGAAAAATTTAAGAAATGGCTGGATAAAAAATCTCTGACCACCACCCCTCAGAGCCTTCTTGGAAAAGCTGTCTCATATAGTCTGAAGCAGTGGAAAAGACTCGAGGCTTACATAAAGGTGGGGGACGCCACTCCCGACAACAATCTGGCTGAGAATGCCATTCGCCCCTTTGTCGTAGGCAGGAAGAACTGGCTGTTCGCGGGTACACCCGACGGAGCCAAAGCAAGTGCTGCCATTTACTCCCTCATCGAAACAGCTAAGGCCAATAAACTGGACGTATACAGATATCTCCGTTTCCTCTTTGAGAGCCTCCCTTTGGCTCAAAGCGAAGAGGAGTACCGCGAACTGCTCCCAACGGCATTATCTGCAGAGATTATGCCTCCGCTTCCTGGGTTGAGTGTGGTTTAAACAGCGCTTACGAACAATGGGAAGGAAAACAGCGAACATCATTCCAATCCATTGATTATAGAATTACAGGTTGTAA